>DASQXU010000459.1:0-2685 GCA_035639555.1 Thermoleophilaceae bacterium | reverse complement strand
GCGGGTGCGCGTCCACGCGCGCCGACTCACGCGTAGCCACGGCTAGCCGCAGTGCCGGTCGACGACGGCTACGCGATCCACTACAGCGAGGTCAGCCGCGGCACGCCGATTTACTCCTCGGACGAAGTCGAGGTCGGCACGGTCGTGCAGATCCTCGACAACTACCGCGAGCGGATCTTCGACGGGATAGTGATGGAGACGAAAGAGGGCAACCGTCGCTTCGTCGACGCTCCGGAGGTCGCACGCACGGCCGAGCGCGCGGTGAGGCTCACGATCACCGCGGAGCAGGTACGCGACCTGCCGCCCCCCGAGAAGGGTCCGTCGATCTTCCGTCCACGGGCGGGAGGTCGCATCTCCCGCCTCCTCGGCGGCTGGCGGCGCGAGTAGCCTCGCTGACGCTCCGCCCGAGCCGACGAGTCCGTTCCGGCAAAATCGGGTAGAGGCAAAGCGCGAAACCCGGAGCGAGGAGAGCTGGCATGGCGGAGCAGACGGAGTCACGGGACGGCGGCGGAGTCGCCACCGCCCAGGACACGCTGAGCATCACCGACAACCGCACCGGGCAGACCTACGAGGTCGAAGTCAACGACGGCACCGTGCGTGCGATGGACCTCCGCGAGATCAAGGTCTCCGAGGACGACTTCGGGCTGATGAGCTACGACCCGGCGTTCACCAACACCGCGTCGTGCCGCAGCGGGATCACGTTCATCGACGGCGAGGCCGGCATCCTCGAGTACCGGGGCTACCCGATCGACGAGCTCTCCGAGAAGTCGAACTACCTCGAGGTCGCCTACCTCCTCATCTACGGCGAGCTGCCCACCAAGAAGCAGTACGAGCAGTGGGTGTACGAGATCACCCACCACACCTTCGTCCACGAGAACATCAAGAAGTTCGTCGAGGGCTTCCGCCACGACGCCCACCCGATGGGCATGTTGCTCGGGACGGTCGGGGCGCTCTCCACGTTCTACCCCGACGCCAAGAACATCAACGACGAGCAGGAGCGGCACATGGCGGCGGTGCGGTTGATCGCCAAGATGCCCACGCTCGCCGCCTTCGCCTACCGGCACATCCTGGGGCTGCCCTACGTCTATCCCGACAACGACCTGAGCTACCCCGGCAACTTCCTGTCGATGATGTTCAAGATGACCGAGGTCAAGTACGAGCCCGACCCGCGTCTGGAGCGGGCGCTCGACGTGCTGTGGATCCTCCACGCGGACCACGAGCAGAACTGCTCGACGAACGCCGTCCGTGGGGTGGGCTCCTCCCAGGTCGATCCCTACTCGGCGACCGCCGCCGGCGTGGCCGCCCTCTACGGACCGCTGCACGGCGGCGCGAACGAGGCCGTCGTGCGGATGCTCGAGCGGATCGGCTCGGTCGACAACGTCCCCGACTTCCTCGAGGGCGTGAAGCAGCGCAAGGAGCGCCTGATGGGCTTCGGCCACCGGGTCTACAAGAACTACGACCCGCGGGCCCGCGTCATCAAGCAGCACGTCGACGAGGTCTTCGAGGTCACCGGGCGCAACCCCAAGCTCGACATCGCCGTCGAGCTCGAGAAGCGGGCGCTCGACGACGAGTACTTCACCGACCGCAAGCTCTACCCGAACGTCGACTACTACTCGGGTCTGATCTACGAGGCGCTACAGCTGCCGAAGGACATGTTCACCGTGATGTTCGCCATCCCGCGTACCTCGGGCTGGATCGCCCAGTGGCGCGAGATGCTCGAGGACGATGAGACGCGGATCGCCCGCCCGCGCCAGGTCTACACCGGCGAGCGCGAGCGCGAGTACGAGCCGATGGACGACCGCGAGCAGCGAGTTGAGACCCCGGTCGCCGAGACCATCCCGATCGACCCGGCGGCGAGCCGCTAGCTGGCTAGCCGCCCCGGGCCGACGACCATCCGGCCGGGCGGGGGTGGCGGTGCGCCCCCGTTACACGCGCCTCGTCCCGTAACAACCGAACGGCCGGGGCCGCTCGTATTGGGCGCAACCGTCGACTGTGATCGGAAAGGCAGCCCGCACTCTCGGCCGGGCCCAAACCGGGGCCACCATCGCCAGACGCGCGCGGGCCTAGCCGCGACCGTGCCAACCGCAGCCCACGTCCGGCGCCGAGCGACCTGGGCCGCCTTTCGCACGAAGATCGTGCGAACGACGCCACGGCCCGTGCCCGGCGCCGGCCTGGGCCGCCTTGGGCACGCGGCGGAGAGCGGCGGGCCGGCGATCGCCCGTCTCGGCGCCGTCCAGCGCGGCGGGGACCCCCGCTTAACCGCGCGGGGCGGGCGCTTTAAGTAGCCGGCGTTATTGGGGCGACTTGATTACGGCTTCCACTTCACGCTGCAGCCGACCGGCTGGGTCTCCGGCCGGTCGGGCTCGCGCCCCTCGAGCACGGCGTCGAGGGCCTGGCGCAGCCAGGCGGCGTCCTGGCCCGGGTCGTGGTAATCGCCGTCGGGGGCGCCGCGGTAGCGCAGACGCCCCTCCGCGTCTAGGACGAACACGTCAGGCGTCCTCTCGGCGTCATAGGCGCGGGCCACGTCCTGGGTCTCGTCGTGCAGGTAGGGCGCCGGCCAGCCGCCGTCGGCCTCGACGCGCTGCTTCATCGCCTCGAACGAGTCGCGCGGGTAGCGCTCTGCGTCGTTCGGATTGATCAGGAGCACGCGCGCCCTGCCCTCGTAGTCGCGCGCCACCTGGAGCA
>DASQXU010000458.1:0-3859 GCA_035639555.1 Thermoleophilaceae bacterium | reverse complement strand
GCCCGCGGGGGCGGCGTGGCCGAGATGCTGGGATCGCTGATCGCCTACACCCGGGGGGCGGGAGTGGACGCCCGGTGGGTCGTGATCGAGGGGGACCCGGAGTTCTTTCGCGTTACGAAGCGCCTGCACAACCACCTCCATGGCGATCCCGGCGACGGTGGACCCCTCGAAGCCACGGAGCGCCTCGTCTACGAGGCGACGATGGAGCGCAACGCGCTCGCGCTGGACGAGCTCATCCGACCGGGCGACGTCGCGCTGCTCCACGATCCGCAGACCGCCGGACTCGCCGGCCCTCTGCGACGGCGGGGGGCGCGCGTGGTCTGGCGCTCCCACATCGGGGTGGACGTCCCGACGACCGAGGCCCGGGAGGCGTGGCGCTTCTTGCTGCCGTTCGTGTGCGAGGCCGAGCAATACGTCTTCTCGCGGGCCTCGTTTGCCTGGGAGGACCTCGATCTCGCGCGCGTCGCGGTGATCCCGCCGTCGATCGACGCCTTCTCGCCCAAGAACCAGGACCTCGAGGCCTCCACCGTCCGCTCGATCCTCCGCTCGGCCGGAGCCGAGGCCGGCCGCCCGCCGACGGCGCCCGTCTTCCGCCGTGAGGACGGCACACCGGGGAGGGTGGACCGCCACGCCGACCTCGGCGGCTCGGCGCCCCTGGCCGCGACCGATCCCGTAGTGCTCCAAGTCTCCCGGTGGGACCGGCTCAAGGACCCGGCTGGAGTGCTCGAGGCCTTCGCCCGAGGCATCGCCCCCCGTGGTCCCACCCATCTGGTGCTTGCCGGGCCTGCGGTCGCTGCGGTGACCGATGATCCCGAGGGTCGCGAGGTGCTCCAGGAGGTGGCCGCGCGCCGAGCGGCGCTCCCGGCCGACATCCGCGAGCGCGCACACCTGCTGTCACTCCCAATGGAGGATCCGGGCGAGAACGCCGCCATCGTCAACGCCCTTCAGCGGCGGGCCGACGTGGTCGTCCAGAAGAGCCTCGCCGAGGGCTTCGGGCTGACCGTGGCCGAGGCCATGTGGAAGAGCCGGCCGATGGTGGCGAGCCGAGTGGGCGGAATCCAGGACCAGATCCGCGATGGGGAGTCGGGCGTGCTCGTGGAGCCACGCGACCTGGACGGCTTCGCGGACGCCGTGGTGTCGCTGCTCGAGCGACCGGACGAGGCGACTCGGATCGGCGCGAAGGCACGAGCGGAGGTGCGCGACCGCTTCCTAGGGCCGCGCCACCTCACTCAGTACGTCGATCTGTTCGAGCGCCTGCTCGCCTGAGTCCGATTCAAGTGTGGCCGGCGGAGAAGGCCTTGCTCACGATCGATCCGGGTGAGGGACGATGAGCACCGGCTGGCGGGGCGAGGTGCAGAAGCGGCGGGAGCGCTCGGGCTGCCCGCTTTTCGGCTGCGCGTGGGAGGGGATGCAGCGCTCCGCGACATGGTGCTGTCCTCGACGGATGCATCGCCACGCTATGTGCCAACGGAGGAGCGGCCATCCGGGGCACTCTCCGATTCGGCTCCGTAGTCGCTACTGACCGAGTCGGGCTGGTCCCCCTTCCTCAGGAGTAGTCGCCGCGCGGCGCCGGGCGGAGCAGGCCCGAGAGGAGGGGGGTCGAGGTCGAGCCCGCGCGCCCGAGCCCGCGTAGGTGGAACCCGGCCTCGATGGTCCTGAGCAGGGCGTAGTGATCGGCGCGCGTGGCGGTGGTCGCGGACCGCCGGGCGGCTCCGCCGGCGGCGATCAGGGCGACGCGTCCGCCGCCTCTCACGCCGCCCGCCCCGGCGTGGGCCCCCGGACTACCTTCGTCCCAGGTCAGGTAGAGGACCCCGCGGGGTCCGAGTGCTTGGATGACGCGCGGAACCAGCTTCGAGACGTAGCGGTCGGTCGCTTCGAGCGAGGCCGAGTGTCCGTCGTGCGAGAGGTTCGGGGCGATCCACGAGAAGCGCGGGAGGCGAGCGAGCGCGAGGTCCCGGTTCAGCGACCGGAAGGAGACGATGCGCGACCGCTGGAGGGCGTTCGCGCTCACGGTCTCGAAGTAGGCGAACGGGTTGTAGTGGACGGTGTAGAGACCGGTTCGCATGCCGAGCCGCCCGGCTGGCGGGAGGTCCTCGAAGTAGGCCTTCCAGGAGATGCCGGCGGCGCTCAGCTGGTTCACCAGGTTGGGCGCATCGGCGTCGCAAAGGCGGCAGTCGCTTCGGATGCCGAAGGTCGAGCCGCCGGTGAGCGCGAGGTAGTTCGGGACAGAGGGATGGGCGACCGCGTAGTAGCGCGTGGCGAGCGCGTATCGCCTGGCGAGCAGGTTCATGTACGGGGCGCGCGGATTGCCTACCACCTGCCGGTAGCCGCGGTTCTCGAGCACGACGACCGCCACGCGCGAGATCCCGGGGATCCAGCCTGCAGGCGGTCCGGCGAGCAGCGCCGGGCCTCGGGTTCCGAGCAGGAGCAGAGCCGCCAGCCCCGAGGTCAGGAGGACGAGCACGACGGCGAGCGACCACCGATGGTCGCCGCCGCGACGTCCCGGGGGCGTGGTGTTAGGCCTCACGATCGATCCTCAGCTCGGAGCCGAAGCGTCGCGGTCGTGAATTGAGCACGGGCGAGCGTCCGGTTAGGGCTCTGTAGTTGTGCGCGGAGCGGCCGCGGCCGTCCCGGCCCTCCCCCTCCCTACGGGCGGGGCAACCCATGCGCTCGAGGCCATCACCATGCTGCTCGCGCTCGAGCTCATCGTGGGGCCGGGCAACATCTGGCTGCCCGCGCGCCTGAAGCGGATCGAGCCGGCAGGAGCGTTCGGGCGACGGTTCACAAGCGCGCTCTTGCGGCGGATCCGCTGGTTCGAGCGCTTCTCCCGGCCCCGCCTGGCCCCGCTGCTGCGCCAGCGCTTGAGCGGTGTGCTCTTCGGGGTTGTCGTGTTCGCGCTCGCGTTGACGACGTTCCTCGCACCACCCTGCTCGGGTCTCGACACTCTGCCCTCGCTCGGGGTGGTCGTGCTGGCGCTGGTGTGCTGCTCGAGGACTTCCTGGTGGCAGCGGTGGGCTTGGTCATCGGGGCCCTCGGCGCGTCGCTGGTCGTGGCGCTCGGCAGCCTGGTGGTCCGCTGGGTGCGGCACCTCTTCTAGGCGCCGAACCGCGGCAAAGCACCTAGGCCAGCCGGCCGTTGGCACGGACGCGCGCCCGGCGCCCGGCCGAGAGGCTCGTAGCGATGAGCAGAACCAGCGACCGGCCGGCCGCGATGCTGAGGAGCGGCGACCTGAACGGCGCCTCCTCCCCACCCTGGGCCTTCGAGTCATGAGCCCGGTGCTCGTGGCCTACGGCTCCAAGCACGGCGCCACCGCGGAGATCGCCGAGCGCATCCGGGCCGTCCTGGCGAGCAGGGGCTAGAGGCGACGTGCATCCGGCGGGAGACGTCTCCGACGTCAACCCGAGGCTCGTGCGCCGGCTCGCTCCGCGGATCGGCGCGCGCGAGCACGTGATGTTCGGGGGCCGCGTGCCACTCGAGCCGGGCAACTTCGTCGAGCGGGTGATGGCGAGGGACACTCCGCCCGACAAGCGCGACCTGCGCGACTGGGACGAGATCGCGGCCTTCGCCCGGAAGGTGGCGACCGAGCTCCGCGGGTAACCGCCCGCCCGGCACCGGCTCCATTCCCGGCAGAAACCAGGTGCTTCAACTGGCGCGGGCGCGGGAAGATACTCATCGGGTTCGGATGAGCGCTCTCGACCGCTTGCGGGCCCGCTCGCGGTGCGCGGCTGCCGACGACGTGAGAGGAGGCAGAGATGAAGACCCTGAGCCCGCAGGACGCATCGTTCCTCGACGTGGAGAACGACGTGAGCCACATGCACATCGGCTCGGTGGGTGTCTTCGAGGGCCCGGCGCCCTCCCG
>DASQXU010000457.1:0-4622 GCA_035639555.1 Thermoleophilaceae bacterium | reverse complement strand
TCGAAGGTCGGCTTCAAGGCACAGCTGGGTCCGACCGAGGGCCGTCCGAGTGGCGGCCCGGAGGAGGTAAACCGCCGCCTTTAGACGAACCCTCACGAGCGTGACCACCTTGCCGGCAGCTCACGCCAGCCGGTGTCGATCGTGAGGCACATGACCGCGGTTGAGATCTCCTCGATCTCGGTCACGCGCTCGTTCCGCCGCTGCCTCGCACATCCTGCCCACGCGACCGCTTCGGCCACCGAGCGGTCGCGTCCCGACCAGCGTGTGGATTAGAGCATCAGTCCGGCGGTGGCGGGGATCATCGGAGGCCTGCGCGTGTGGATCGTGTTGATCATCTCGGCGTTGTCGATTCCTTGCAGGTAGGTCGAGGTGACGCCGAGGTTCGTGTCGCCGAGCTCGCGCTGGATCACGTTGAGCGGCACGCCCTCGCGCGCCAGCTCGACCGCGTGGGCGTGACGCAGCTGGTGGGGCGCGAAGCGCCGGCGGACGCTGGCCTGGTCGGCGAGCCAACGCAGTTGGCTGCGCACGCCCGTCTAGAGCAAGTCGTCGTGGAATCGGAGTCGACCGAGCGCGCCCCGCGTGCCGGGATCATCGAGGAGGTCGTCCGCGAGGAGCCCGGGCCGCGCTATCGGATGCGCTGGGACGACGGACACGAGAGCATCTACACGCCGGGTGCCGGTGCCCTGCGGAAGGTTGCGCCCGCCAAGGGCTCGTAGCGCCCGGTCGCGGTCGCGCGTGACCGATTTGCCTGCGGAGCGGTCCCGGCCCGCCATCCCACGCCGGAGGTCGAGCGGGCCGGTCCCGCCGTTGCCTCGCCTACCCGACGCCGTAACGTCAGTCGTGCGAAGCCTCGAGGTGCGTGTAGCGAGGATCGGCACCGCCGACCTCGCGGCCGTTCAGCCAGGCCCGACCACCAACTCGGCGGGTGGCCAGTTCGCGCCTGGCCTTGATGATCTGCCCAACCCGGCGGTCGCCCTCGGCGCGGTGCATTCCGCCCCGCCGTCGTGCGGCCTCTGTTGCCGTGCGGTATCGCTCCGTGCTAGTCATGGTCTTCAACCTTTCAGTCCTCTAGTGCAAGCGAGCTGCGCGGCGCTCGGCGAGCAGCTCGAACGGGCCCGCGTTGAGCCCTCGGTAGCTCCCGTCGACGACCCAGTTGACCCAGGCCTCCCGCGCTCTGACTTGATCGCCCGCGGCCCGGAGCCGGACGTAGGCTCCGAACTCGGTCGACGTGCCGATGGCGGCGCCAAAACGCTCACCCAGCCGGTTCTGCTCGACCAGCGCCGCCTCGAGCCGCTGCACCGCGCGGTCGCGTTCCCGGCTTGCCATGGTCCTCACCTTCCAGTCCCTCTGTGGGGGACGCACGAAAGGAAGAGAGAGAGTGAGACCTAACGAACGTTCGAGCTTTAGACGAGACTACTCCGATGAACGGCAGCCGGAAGCGCGACTCCCATCTCGCCGAAATGGCGAGACTTTCGCCAGTCGCTTCGCGAGACCTCCGCGCCGACATTTCGCTTGGCCCATGGGAGCCCAGCGGGACCCCGCTCGCGCGTAACAGGAGCGGCGTGGGCCGCTCGCTGGGAGAGGAGCGTGTCGAGGAGCCGGTCTCCGGCGTCGGCGAGCGCGACCTGGGCGAGCCGGGCGCTTCCGCGCTAGATCGTCCGGCCGGCGAGCGCTCGAGCCGCTCCCGCCGGCCGAGGGTTAGCTGCTGCCGTCGGCCGGGCGTATCGCGGGGAGGAAGCGGGGAGGGTCAGCCGACGGGCGCGAGCGGGCCGCAGCCCTCGACGTCCGAGACGAGCGCCTCGGCGGTCTCGGGGAGCAGCCGGTCGCTCTCCACGAGGTGGTCGGAGAGGGTGTGCAGCGCCGCCCGCGCCTCGCGCGCAGCGAGGTCGCTCGCGAGGTCCTCGCAGAAGAAGAGGGCGTCGGCGGCGTCGCGCACGATCTGCCGCTCGGCGGGCCGAAGCTTGCCCGCCGATAGGTCGTCGAGCCTCTTCACGACGCGGCCGTACGCCTGTGCACGTTCGCAGGTCACGCAGCCGAGGCTAACAGGACCCAGCGGCCGCCGGCCGTGGTCTCGCGCTCGGCGAGGCCTCGGCATCCCGGCCCGGTGAACCGCCCGTCGCAGGCGCGGCCGTGAGCTGCTGAGGGTCGACTCCGCTCTCAAGGATGCGCTCGGCACGATCCGCCGAGCGATCGCCACCTAACTTCCCTGCTCGGCGCAATATTGGCGCGGGCATCCGATCGGCGGCCCGATGTGTCCCTCAGAGCGAAGCTCGGATCGTGTAGCGGTGCCCGCTGGCGGCATGACGCCGCGGTTGGAGATTGTGCGGGCTTATCGCAAGCGGGCGCGGTGTATGGCCCGACGCGCCGCGGGGCCACGGCGGATCGGGGGACCTCTGTAGCCGAACCGGCCTTCGGACCTCCAGGCGTCGCGGCCGAGCGGCGCCGCCCTCGCCGCTCAGCATCCGGGCGCCGCCGGCCGCGGACTGACGGCCGGGTGGCGAGCCGAGGCCGTGACCAAGACCCGTACCGCCGCGCGCTGTGGGGCGCGAGCGTCAACGACGCCGCAGCCGCGTCGTCGATAAGCCGCCCGCCTTCAGCGAGCTCAAGGGGACCGAGGAGCTGTTCGCCACGCCTCCAGTACTCCCTGTCGAGCCATTTGAGCCACGCCCCGCGGGCGGCGAAGTCAAGCCCTGGAACTTGACTCCAGACTCTTTCGACGCGGGAGGGCGGGCCGGGAGGGCACCCTAGGAGGGGCTTCCGAAACGGCTAGCGAAACTCGCGGCATGCCATGATCCAGGCACGATGCCGGAAGCCGAGCAGCCGCCTCAACCTCCCAAGCCCAGGAAGAAGGGCGTCATGGGGAGTCAGCGCTCCGGAAGCACCCGCGGAAACTTCTTGCGCGAGCTGAAGAGAGCCGCGCGTGGCCGCTTAGACAGGCGGAGCCCGCAGAACTAACACGGAGCGGGTCCCGGGCCGCGGGGGAGTCCCGGAACCCGGCCGCGCCATGAGCGCGGATGGCCCGGGAAAAGTCGCCCGTGTGGCCGGCTCTTTCCGCAACGGAGCGGCGAAGGAATCGAACTTCCACGCGGAGGGCTGCTCCGCCCTTCCGGTTTTGAAGACCGGATGCGCATGCGACTCCGACAGCCTGGGTGCGCTGACCGTCTCGAAAACTGTCGTCCCCCGTTTGGGACGGCGGGTTCGAATCCCACCCTCTCCGTGAGGAAATCAGCGCGGAATCCGCGTTCTGCTGACGACGGCGCCGACCCGGTTCGGAGCGTCGGGCGCGGCGATGGGGCGGCGGCTGCACGCGGTGGTCTGATCGAAGCCCGGCCCCCGGGCTCGCTGACACAATGGAGATCAGATGAACAGTAAGCCCACAAGACAACGCGCCGTGGAGCGCCGCCGGGACAAGCTGGCTGACGTGCAGCGACAGATCAACGACGGAACGCTGACCATTCGACAGATGACCGCGAAGGAGCGGGCCGAGCACCCGCCACAGCCGCGGCCCAAGCGCGGTTGGCGCCGCTAGGGCTCGACGAACCGCCGCTCCACCGGCACAGCGGTCAGACCGGAGGCCGATCTCAAACGCCGCAGAAGGCGGTGCTGGCGCTCGTGTCCGGGCGGCGCCATAGGCTTCCGGCCCAGGGCGACGGCGGTCCGGCACCGGGGGCTCGCCGGTGCCGCGACCCCGTTCACGGCAGCAGCTCGAAGGCGTGGGGTCGGCGGCGTCCCTGCGGCCGGTGGGCCACGACCTGGAAGATCGACGTGAAGCCGCTCTCGAACCCCCGCCGGGCCGCGCGCAGGTAGAGCCGCCAGACCCGCATGCGCTCGGGGCCGGCGAGCGCCTCGGCGCGCTCGGCGTGCTCGTCGAGGTTGCGGGCCCACTCGCGGAGCGTGCGCGCGTAGTCGAGCCGGAAGCCCTCGACGTGCGTCGGCTCGAGCCCCGCCGCCTCGATCGCGGCGAGCACCCGCGAGACGTGGAGCGGCGCCGCGTCGGGGAACACAAAGCGCTCGGAGAACGGCCCGGCCTCCGGGTCGCCGTGGCGCAGCCGCGCGATGCCGTGGTTGAGCAGCCGCCCGCCCGGCCGCAGCACCGCCGCGAGCTGCCGCGCGTAGGCGTCGATGTTCGCGCTGCCGACGTGCTCGACCATGCCGATCGAGGCGATCGCGTCGAACTGCTCGGCGCCGAGGTCGCGGTAGTCGGCGACGCGGATCTCGACCCGGTCGGCGAGCCCCGCCGCCGCCGCCCGCTCGCGCGCGAGCGCGGCCTGCGTCTTCGAGAGCGTGATGCCGGTGATGCGGACGCCGTGCTCGCCGGCGGCGTGCCGGGCGAAGCTGCCCCACCCGCAGCCGACATCGAGCACCCGCTCGCCGGCGCGCAGGCCGAGCTTCGCGCACACGAGCTCGAGCTTCGCGCGCTGGGCCTGCTCGAGCGTCTGGGCGCCGCGCGAGAAGATCGCGCACGAGTAGGTCATCGACTCGCCGAGGAACAGCCGGAAGAACTCATTCGGGACGTCGTAGTGGTGCCCGACCGCGCGCCGGTCGCGCGCGCGGCTGTGGCGTCGCCCGCGGGGGCGCAGCTCGGCCGCGGGGGCGCGGGGCACCGAGCCCAGCGCGCCGGC
>DASQXU010000456.1:0-2548 GCA_035639555.1 Thermoleophilaceae bacterium | reverse complement strand
TCGGAGCGCCGAGGGCTTGTAGCGCTCGCCGGAGCGAGTCCTGATCACCCCGGCCCTGGCCCCCGCAAGCCACTGCTCGGCGGCCTCGGACAGGGTGATCCGGCTGGGCGCCCGCATCTGTGCCCGGCGCAGCGCCACCTGGCTCTCGGCCCGCCAGGCCCGGGCCTCCGCGAGCGTGGGGAAGGTTCTCCGGATCGGTTTTCGGCCGCGCGCAGACCACACCTGCGCCTGGTAGGAGGGGCGGCACGAGCAGGGGCCGCCGGAGCGCGAGGCACAGGCGGCGGAGTGGCGTAGGGCGATCCCCTCGGGCGAGCGCCGATTGCGCGTTGGGCGCGGCTTCGCTCTCGCGTCGGGCACAGCACACACAGCTACCGCTGCCCGGGCCTCACAGCAAGTCGGGCTAGCGGACATCCCGGTGATCGCCGCGACTTGGCGGCTGCGAGCTAGCAGAGCCGCTCCAGGCGCCCGCCCGCGGGCCGGCGGCCAAAGCGGCGGCGACCCAGCTGGTCTACCGGCCCGAAATGATCCGGGTACATGCGCTCGAGCCACCAGCACGCGGCGCGCCAGTCGCCCTCCATGCCGCAACGAAAGATGACCTTGAGCGCCGCGACGACCGCGTGCGCCTCGGCTTGGCGAACCGCGGTCGCGAACGCGGCGAGCCGCGGCTCTGCGCCCGGCTCCCGGCCAGCCTTCAGCCAGCGATAGAGCGTGGAGCGCGAGATCCCGGCATAGGCGGCGGCGTCGGCGGGGAAAGCGCCCGCCCTAAGTGTCTGGCAAAGCCGCGCTTCGACCTCGGGCGTCAGCTTCGCTGGGATTCCACCTTTCCCGCTCCGGGCTCTGCCCTCCACTTCGTCTGTGGAGGCGACCGCGGGGCCGGTCGGGCTGGCGAGCCGAGCCCTTGCCGCGTCCCCGCGCCAGTTCAGGGCCCAGTCTGCCGGGAAGCGGTACTCGAGGAACCACGCGGCCGCCCGCCACCTCCCCCTTGCCGCCGCACGCTGAACGTGTGCCAACGGCACCAAGCGGCCCTCCGCCCGCGCCCGCTCGACCGCAACCACCAGGCTCGCAAGCGGGGGCGGGGCGCCCGGGCGACGGCCCCCGCTAAGCCAGCGGTGAAGGGTGCTCCGCGAGACCCCGACGCACGCGGCGGCGTCCTCGAGTGAGGCGCCGCCTCGGACGAGAGCGCAGACCCTCCGCTCGAGCTCAGGGTCGAGCTTTGTGGGTCGGCCGCCAGGGCGCCGCTCCGCGGCCTCGCCACGGCGCTCGCGCCGCGAACGCACTGGCGCTGCGGTAGCCGCGGCGCGTCGCTCGGCTCGCTGCTGTCGCCGCAGACGCTCGCCGCTACCGGGAGAGGGCGACTGGTCGGCGTGCGGCCCTGAAGCACGTAGCTGGCTGAGCCTCTGTTCTTCCATCACCGCCGGTTATCAGTCGATTGCAGGATCTCGACCGGGCGACTCTGTTCCTTGGCTTTGGCTAGCGCCCCGGGACAGGCCTTCGGCGAGCCTCCAAGCCGGAGCAAGTTCTCCTGGGGCACAAGTGGTTACCCGCGCGCACGCGCGATGGCGGGGTCCCGAGTGTCGCAAAACCTCAGAACTCCCAAAACCCCTGGATCGCCATCGCAAGACCATCGCGAGGCCTCGGTTCTCGGGCGCATAATCCCTGCTAAGCCGGAGACCGCGATGAAGCCGCTGCTGGTCTTCAAAACCGGCAGGGCGGAGCAGCCCTCCGCTTGGATGGTTCGATTCCATCGCCGCTCCGTGGCGAGAATGCCAGCAGTGCGCGGCTGTCTCCGCCCTTGTTGCCAGCGGGGTCGTGCAATAGAGCCGAGCGGAAGATCGTGGAAGAGGCGCTGTGCAGGGGATTAGGACCATCGCAACACCATCGCACGGGAGCGAGGGGCGTGGTTCGATTCCAAGGACATCCCTGCCGGCACCAGCGGTCTCCTCGCTCGCGCCGCGTGTCTTCCTCAGGGTCGGTCGTCGCCGTGCTCTCGGTCGTAGCGCTCGGCAACCTCATCCTCGTCGGCATCAGGATCCCTACGAGCGGCCTCGAGGTGGCGCTCGCGGGCCTCGCGCTCTCGGGCCTCGGCGGTAGCGGCCCGTTCCCGCGCCGCGCGTCGCCCAGCTCGCACGGCTGCTCGCCCCTCACAAGCAGGCACCGGTTTACGCGAGGTGAAGACTGGGTGTTTGCAACCGCCCGCGGCACTCCGTACGGCCATCGCAACGTCAGCCGACGCTGCCGCGGACGCGCCGCGCAGCTGGCAAAGCTCAACGACGACGGCTGGTCGCCGCTTCGCTTCCACGACCTGCGTCACACGTTCGCAAGCCATCTGATCGTAGACCTGGGTCTCGACGTCGCCCAGATCAGCCGCGTCCTCGGGCATTCCCGCATCACGGTCACGCTCGACATCTACACGCACCTCTTCGAGGACGCCCGTCACGCGCGCGACAGCCGAACCCGCATGGCGGCCAGCCCGTTCGCGCGCCTGCTCGAGCCCAAGACGGCGACGTCCGGCGCCACGGTGCTGGACATCCGATAGCTCAAGGGACGG
>DASQXU010000455.1:0-7462 GCA_035639555.1 Thermoleophilaceae bacterium | reverse complement strand
TTCGACTCGAGGTCGGGGGCGAAGCCGCCTTCGTCCCCCACCGAGGTCCCGAGCCCGCGGTCGCGGAGCGAGCGCTTCAGCGCATGAAACACCTCGACCCCCATCCGCACCGCCTCGGAGAAGCTCGGCGCCGACACGGGCACGATCATGAACTCCTGGAAGTCGACCCGGTTGTCCGCGTGGGCGCCGCCGTTGAGCACGTTCATGAGCGGTACCGGAAGCACGTGCGCCGCCTCGCCCCCGAGATAGCGCCAGAGCGGCTGTCCCACCTCGGCCGCCGCGGCCCGGGCGGCGGCGAGCGAGACGCCGAGGATCGCGTTGGCGCCGAGCCGCCCCTTGTTGGGGGTGCCGTCGAGCTCGACCATGCGCCGGTCGAGCCCTTCCTGGTCCGCCGGGTCGAGCCCGCGCACCGCCTCGCCGAGCTCGCCGTTCACGTTGGCGACCGCCCGCGACACCCCCTTGCCGCCCCACTCCTGACTGCCGTCGCGGATCTCCACCGCCTCGAGCGCGCCGGTCGACGCGCCGGAGGGGACGGCCGCCCGGCCAGCCGCGCCCGACCGCAGAAGCACGTCTACCTCGACCGTGGGGTTGCCGCGGCTGTCCAGGATCTGCCGTCCGTGGACTCTGGCGATCTCGCTCACCGGCTGGCCTCCTCGACCTCGGTCCTGTACCGGTTGGCCGCGCCCCGGAGCGCGAGCTCGGGGTCGGCGGCCAGCGCCCGGGCGGCGTCCACCGCGGAGAAGAGCAGCTCGCCCACCGCCGCAAAGCGCCCCTCACGAGATCCGGCCGAGAGCAGCTCGTCGGCGAGCTCGCGCACCCGCGCGAGCGACTCCTCCGGCGGCCTGTCGCGGACCCCGGCCGCCGCCGCCCGCTTCTGCACCTTCTGGGCGTAGAGCGGTCCGGGGAGCGTCTCGGGGAGGGCGCCGAACACCTCGCCGCCGCGCTCCTGGTCGCGCTTCACCCGGCTCCAGCTCCCGATCGCCTCGGCGGCGTCGCGGGCCCTCGCCTCGCCGAACACGTGCGGGTGGCGGCGGATCAGCTTCTCGCGGCAGTGGTCGGCCACCGCGACGAGATCCCCGGCGCCCCGCTCCTCGAGCAGCAGGGCGAGGAAGTACGACTGGTAGAGCAGGTCCCCGAGCTCGTCGAGCAGCCGGGCATCGTCCCCCGCCCCCGCGGCCTCGGCCACCTCGTAGGCCTCCTCGACGGTGTGCGGGACGATCGAGCGCTCGTCCTGCTCGCGGTCCCATGGGCACTCGCGCCGAAGGTGGCGCGCGATCCGGTCGAGCCGCAGCAGCGCCTCCGAGAGGTCGCGCGACGGGGTCGGCTCGAAGGGCGGCCTCATCCCCCCGCCGGCTCGCCTGCCACTACGGGCTGCTCGGACCCTGCGTGCCGCCGCCCGAGGGCGCCTGCGGAGACGGCTGCGCTCCCCCCGGCGTGGGACCGGTCTGCGTCTTCTCCTTCGGTCCGTTCTTGCACTCGGAGACCTTGTACCCGTCGGCGCACGTCGTCTTGCCTCGGTACTTGTCGCGGAAGCTCTTGACGAAGTCGTCGAGCGCCTTCTGCTGGCGCTGGGAGCGCAGGAGGTTGCGGATCGTGTCCTGGGCCTGGGCCAGCGACTGCTGCGAGGCGGGGGTGACCTTGGTCACCTCGAAGACGTACCAGCCGAACTGGGTCTTGACCGGCCCCTCGAGCTTGCCCTTCCGGGCGCTGAACACCGCCGTGTCCAGCGCCTTCTCCTGTTGGCCCCTGGCCACGTCGGGGAGACGCCCGGCGTGCGAGCGCGAGGCCGGGTCGATCGAGTACTTCTTGGCCACCACCGCCCAGCTCTGGTTGCTCTTCAGTGCCTTGTCGGCCTGCATCGCCTTGGCCTTGGTCTTGGTGAGCACCACGCGCAGGTCACGGCGCTCCGGCTGAGCGAAGCGCTTCTTGTTCTTGGCGTAGTAGGTCCGGACGTCGGCGTCCGTGACCTTGCCCTGGTTCTCGGTGACCTTCTGGGTGAGCTTGTTCTGGAGCTCGTCGAGCTTGACCCGGAAGAGGATGTCCTGCTCGGACATGCCCGAGGTCTGCAGGAAGCGCCGGTACCTCTTGTCGCCCTTGTCACCCGGGAAGGCCGTCTTCTTCTGGTCCTCGAAGGCCCTCTTGACCTCGGCGTCGGAGACGGTGACGCCCTGGGCCTTGGCCTCCTGCTGCACCCACTGGGCCTGGATCAGGAACTGCATGACCTGGCCCTTGAGCTGATTGAACTCCTGCTGACACTGCCGCTTCAGCTCGGAGGGGCTCGGCTTGGTCGCCCCCTTGGGGGTCTTCTGCTTCTCGCGCTGGGCCACGCAGTTCTTGAAGTCGGGCGGGTCGGGGACCACGACCGCGCTGCCCTGCGACTGGCCGCGGGCGGCCGTGCCGAGCCACTTGTTGAAGTCGGACCGCGTGACGACGGTGTCGCCGACCTTGGCCACCGCGTTCGGCGGCACGTCGTTGCCACAACCCGAGACGGCCAGGGCGGCGCCCGAGACGGCGAGCGCGAGCACGAGGACGAGCCGATTCGGGGTAAGCATCAAAGGATCGTGTGTAGCTGCGGTTGATTAAGCGCGGCTAAGCGGGCGCGTGTCAGAGACGGAAATGCGACGAGTCCTCAGGTCCCTCGCCGCCCGCGCACGGATGGTAGCGAAGGCGAATCGGGCTCCGCGAAGCTCCCTCAGTCCGTGATCTTGGCCGACACGGCGATCGTGACCGCTTCCAGGCGCGGATCGCGCACCAACCGCCCGATCAGCTCCTCGTCGCCGCCGATGTAGGTCGATCGGAAGTCGACTTCCGAAGCCACGCACCACACGCGGTCGGACGGCCACCAGAGGTTGGGGCTCTGGCGGAGCGGCTCGCGACAAAATGCGCCCGCCGCCTCGATCGGGCCGGCGTAGAGGATGAGCGGACGATCGGGCACTTGCACTCGGGCGCGGACCCGCCCGGCGAGCGGCCGAGCCTGCCGGCGAGCCGCGGATTCAGGCGATCGACCGCGCGGATGGGCCACCAGCTCAGCCGTCGCCGGAGGCCCCTGGATCCAGCCATAGCCCTCCCAGAGGGCGAACCAGCAGGACTGGGGCATGCCGGTGAACGCGCCGAGCAGCTCGACCAAGGCGTCGAGCTCGTCGCATGCCAGGGTTCCTTCGAGCGGTGGCGCGAGATCGGGGATCGCCCGCCCGGGCTCGAGATCATCGAACCGGGCAGCGGGAGAGAGCGGGACACCGGCTGCCCGCGCCAGCTCGCGCCACCGGACCTTGGGCCCCACGGTGGGCTCTCCGCGCCAGGCGGGATGGAGGACCCGCCCGTACGCTGGAAAGCCCTCCGGGACGAACGAGCCAACGTCGGATTCGACGTCGGCTGGAGAGCGGTGCAGGCGATCGACGATCCAGTCCGCCGCAGCGACGTCCTCGGACCACTCGACTACCGGATCCTCTTCGAACCTGGCCATCTCGGGAGCCGGCGCCTTCCCCTGCCTAATTGCAGGGGATCAGATGCCTGTGGCTCGTCACGGTCGGGAAGTGATGCGTTGCGCTGTGGTACGACACGCCCTTGAACAGACCGCACCGAGCCCGCTTCGAGGCGTTCGCCTTGACGGACCCGACACCCGAGCGTGACCCGTGACCGACCGGGAGCCAGATCCCGAACGCGCCCCGGAACAGCACGACGCGCACCTTGAGCGCCTCGCCCGGGCACACGGTCCGGCCCTGCACGGTGATGTACCCCGGCCGGTGCTTCGACCGGTGCGGCCTGTCGGTCTGCCCGTAGCAGCCGGAGGCCGCAGCCCGGGCGCTTGGGCCATCCACCGAGCTCCATCGCGACAGAGGGGTGGGTAGGAGCGCGGCGGTCGCCGGCCTGTGGCTGGCTGACGTGGTCCCCGTAGTCGACTGCCCGGCTGCCTCGGACCCGACCACCGCCAGTGGCACGAGCAGGAGAGCGGTGACAGCGACCGTCCGGCGAATCTGCGTCTTCAACCTCATCCTTCCTTCCCGAGCGCTCCGGCGGCGGAGGCTACCGAGGCGGCGCGCTGGCCACCTCGAGGATGGCCTCGGCGGCGGCCACGACGGCCGGGAAGCGGGCGGCCGGCTCGTCTGGCACCCGCACCCGCACCGTGCTCCGCCCGGATTCGTAGACGGCCGCGGGGAGCCTCTCGCGCAGGGCCCTCGCGCCCTCGAGGTCGAGCTCGATCGGCGCGACGACGAGCCGCCCGCCGGCGAAGTCGACCGTCCGGGCGCCGGCGCGGCCGAGCTTGATGCGGGCATCCTGCAGGCGGATGAGGTTGTCGAGCGGATCGGGCACAGGGCCGAAGCGGTCCTCGATCTCCTCGCGGAGCAGGATCAGCTCGGCCACCTCCCGGGCGCCGGCGATCCGCCGGTGGACCTCGATCTTCGCCGCCTCGTAGGGGACGTAGTCACCCGGAACGTAGGCGTCGACCGGGAGGTCCATCCGCACCGGCTCGGGCGGCTCCTCGGCCGCCCCGCCGGCGAGGCCGCGTACGGCGTCGTCGAGCATCGACACGTACAGCTCGAAGCCGACGGCGGCGACGTGACCCGACTGCTCCTCACCCAGCAGGTTGCCGGCCCCGCGGATCTCGAGGTCGCGCATGGCGATCCGGAATCCCGAGCCGAGCTCGGTGTAGTCGGAGAGCGTCGCGAGGCGCTGCGCGGCCTCCTGCGAGAGCGCGGCCGCCGAGGGGTAGTGCAGGTAGGCGTACGCCCGCTCCCGCGAGCGTCCCACTCGCCCGCGGATCTGGTAGAGCTGGGCCAGCCCGAGCTCGTCGGCCCTCTCCACGATCAGGGTGTTCGCGCTCGGGATGTCGAGCCCCGACTCGACGATCGTGGTGCAGACGAGCACGTCGGCCCCTCCTCGCAGGAAGTCGAGCATCACCCCCTCGAGCTCGGCCTCGGGCATCTGGCCATGGGCGACGGCGACCCGCGCGCGCGGGGCGAGCGCCCTCACCCGCTCGGCGGTCTCGGCGATCGTCTCGACCCGGTTGTGGACGAAGAAGACCTGGCCGCCGCGCTCGAGCTCGCGCTCGATCGCGCGCCGGACCAGCTCCTCGTCGTACTCGCCCACGTACGTCCGCACCGGCCGGCGCCCCTCCGGAGGCGTCTCGATCACCGAGATGTCCCGCAGCCCGGCGAGCGACATCTGAAGCGTCCGCGGGATGGGGGTCGCCGACAGCGAGAGCACGTCGACCCGGAGCTTGAGCTGTCGCAGGAGCTCCTTCTGCCTTACCCCGAAGCGCTGCTCCTCGTCTACGATCAGCAGGCCGAGATCCTTGGGGCGCACGTCGCGGGAGAGCAGCCGGTGGGTGCCGATCAGGATGTCGACACGGCCGGCGGCGAAGCCGTCGAGCGTCGCTCGCACCTCGCGCGGTGAGCGGAAGCGCGAGGCGACCTCGACCGAGATCGGGTAGTCGGCCAGACGCTCGGTGAACGTGCCGTAGTGCTGCTGGGCGAGCACCGTCGTCGGAACCAGGAACATCACCTGCTTCCCGTCGGTCGCCGCCTTGAACGCCGCTCGCAGCGCGACCTCGGTCTTCCCGTAGCCGACGTCGCCGCAGATCAACCGGTCCATGGGCCGCGCCTCCTCCATGTCGGCCCGGACCGCCTCGATGACGTCGAGCTGGTCAGGGGTCTCGCGGTAGGGGAAGCGCTGCTCGAACTCGCGCTGCCACTCGGAGTCGGGCGGGAAGGCGTGCCCGGCCCGCCGCTTGCGCTCGGCGTACAGGTTGATCAGCTCGCCGGCAAGCGCCTCGGCCGCCCGGCGGGCGCGCACCTTCATCTGCTCCCACTGCTTGCCCCCGAGCTTGGAGAGCGGCGGGTCCGAGGCCTCCGCGCCGACGTAGCGGCTGATCTTGTGGAGCTGGTCGCTCGGCACGAACACCCGGTCGCCGTCGCGGAACTCGAGCTCGAGGTAGTCGCGCGTGACTCCGCCGACCGTCTTGGTCTCGAAACCGGCGAAGCGGGCGATCCCGTGGTCCTCGTGGACCACCGGGACACCGGCGCGGAGGTCGGTGAACGAGGCGAGCGCGCCGGCGCCGGCGGGCCTCGGTCCCGCTTCGCCCGTCGCCCGGCGCCGCCGCAGCAGCCGGTGCTCGGGGAGCACCGCGAGCTTCAGGCTCGGCGCCAGGAAGCCCTCGCGGAGGCTGGCGGCGGCGAACACGACCCCGGGCTCGCGGGGGGGCGGGCGCCCGTCGAGGAACCCGGCGCGGACGCGATCGAGGTTGTACTGGGCCCGCTCGCCCTCCCCTCGCCGGGCCCAGGCGACCACCGTGCGGTAGCCGGAGCGCACGAGCCGCTCGAGCTCGGGCTCGGCCTCGCGCAGCGAGCGGGCCTGAGCCCCGGCGCTCTGGGCGCGGAAGACGTGGGGCTGGTCGCCGGAGATGCTCGACAGGCGCAGGGCGGCGCGGGCGCTCAGGGCGTGTTCGAGCCGCTCCGGGGCCACGTAGAGGTGGTGGGCGTCGCGGTCGTGGAAGCTCGCGGTCACGTCGTCCCAGTAGTCGCGCAGCGCCGGGCCGAGCTCCTCCTCGGCGGCGACCGCGATCAGGGCGTCGGCCGGCACGAGCTCGAGCAGCTCGCCGAAGCGCTCGACCGGCAGGACCTCGGCCACGTCGGGGCGCTCATGCTCGTCCGAGGCGGCGGCGATCTCGGCGAGCTCCCGGCGCTCGGCCGAGAGCTCGGCGGCCGGGGCGAGCTCGACCTTCTCGACCTCCTCCAGCGAGCGCTGGGTGAAGGTGGAGAAGAAGCTGAGCCGCTCGACCTCGAGGTCGAAGAGCTCGCAGCGGACCGCGCGCTCCTCGGTCGCGGGGTAGACGTCGAGGATGTCGCCCCGCAGCGCGAACTGGCCGCGTTCCTCGACCTGGTCGACGCGCTCGTAGCCGCAGGCCGCGAGCTGGTCCATCGCCTCGTCCAGGTCGAGCAGGCCCCCGCGCTCGATTTCGAAGCCGTGCGGGCGGAGCGCCGGGTCCGGGACCTTCTCGGCCAGAGCGACGGCCGACGCCACCAGCACGGCGGCCCCGTGGGCCGGCCGGTTGTCTGCGAGCAGCGCGTCGAGGGCGGCGATGCGCAGCCCCACCAGGTGCGGCGCCGGGGCGAGGTGCGACTCGTAGCCCACCCCGCGGGACGGGTAGAAGCGGACCGGCCGGGGCGCCAGGAAGGCGCGGAGGTCGGCCGCGAGGTCGCGGGCCGAGCGGTCGTCGGCGGCGACCACGAGCGCCGGACGCCCCGGCTGGGCGTCGAGCAGCGAGGCGAGCAGGTAGGGACGCAGTCCGGCCGACACGAACGCGCGCTGGGGCTCGCGTTGGGCCGCCTCGGCGAGCGCGGCGACCGAGTCGTCGTCGTGGGCGTAGCTGAGCAGTGGTCTGAGCGACATGGACACGCAAAACGGCCGCCCGGGCGCGCCGCGCGGCTCTCTGTCTCGATTCTAGGCGGGGCCGCCGGCGGGT
>DASQXU010000454.1:0-6508 GCA_035639555.1 Thermoleophilaceae bacterium | reverse complement strand
GGCTCATCCCCCTCGTCCCGGTGGCGGAGCCTCGCGATGCCGTGGTTGAGCAGGCGCCCGCCCGGGCGCAGCAGCCTCGCGAGCTGGCGGGCGTAGACGTCGATCTGCTCCTCGCCGACGTGCTCGACCATGCCGATGCTGACGATCGCGTCGAAGCGCCCGTCGCGGAGCTCGCGATAGTCGGCGACCCGGATCTCCACCCGCTCCGCGAGCCCCGCCTCTCGCGCGCGCCGGTCGGCCAGGGCGGCCTGGGGCTCGGACAGGGTGATGCCGAGCACCCGAACCCCGTGCCGGGCGGCGGCGTGGAGGGCGAAGCTGCCCCAGCCGCAGCCCACGTCGAGGACCTGCTCCCCGGCACGTAGGCGGAGCTTCTGGCAGACGAGCTCGAGCTTGGCCTCCTGAGCCTCCTCGAGCGTTTTCGCCCCGCGCGAGAAGAGCGCGCAGCTGTACGTCATCGACTCGTCCAGGAACAGTGAGAAGAAGTCGTTGCCCACGTCGTAGTGGTGGCGGACCGCGCGCGCGTCGCGGGCGCGGGTGTGCCGCTGGCCGCGGAGGCGCAGCTCGGCGCGGGGGGCGCGCGGGGGCACGACCAGCCCGCAGGCCCGGATCAGACCGAGTCCGAGCCGGGCGCGCTCCCGGATCGGCACGGGCGGAGGCCGCCAGGCGTCGACCAGCCGGACCGCGGCATCGAGGTCATCGACCTCGAGCAAGCCGGCGACGTACGCGCGGCCGAGCCCGAGCTCACCGGGGGCGCGCACGATATGGGCCAGGGCGCGGGGGGAGGTGAACGAGAACGTCGGCGCGCCCGGCTCGGTCGCCGGGACGCCGGTCCCGTCCCAGAAGCGGAGCGCGAACGGGCGCTCGGGGAAGGCCGCCTGCACCTCGCTCCGAAGCGGGCCTGTGTTGGCGAACGCCACGCTCTACGCGCGCGCCGCTCCGAGCGTGCCGACGAGCACCGGCCTAGCCGTCCGCGGCCGCGAGCTTGGTCTGGCGGCGCTCGGGGCGGATCTCGACCACGTCCCAGGCCAGACCGAGCCGCTCGAGCCCGCTGATGACGAGCCCGGAGAGGTCGATCTCCCGGCGCTCTACCCCGTGGCGGGCGCAGGTTGGAAAGGCATGGTGGTTGTTGTGCCAGGCCTCACCGAAGGTCGGGATCGCGAGCCAGGCGAGGTTGCGCGACTCATCGCCGGTGGCGTATGGGCGGCGGCCGAAGAAGTGGCAGAGGGAGTTGATGCAGAAGGTGAGCTGGTGGCAGAGGAAGATCCGCACCGCCCCGCCCCAGAGCAGGGCGGTGAGGCCGCCGACGAGCGTGCCGGTTAGGGCGAAGCCCACCGCGAACGGGAAGGCGAGCCCGGCCAGCACGCAGAGCAGGAAGCCGCGGTCGATCGCCCGGATCAGCGGATCGGCGAGCAGGTCCTTCGCGTAGCGCCTTTCTTCGGCGGGCTCGGAGCTGAACCAGACCCAGCCGACGTGGGCGTGGAAGAGCCCTCGCAGCGCCCCCCAGAGCCCGTGCCCGTGGCCCACATGTGGGCTGTGGGGGTCGCCCTCCTGGTCCGAGAGCGCGTGGTGCTTTCGGTGGTAGGCCACCCACTCGATCACCGGTCCCTCCACCGCGGCCGAGCCGAGCGCGGCGAGCAGCCCCCGCAGCGCGCGACCGGTCTTGAAGCTGCGGTGGCTCAGCAGCCGGTGGAAGCCGACCGTCACCCCGAAGCCGATCGGCACGTAGGTGAGGGCGAACGCGACCAGGTCGGGCCAGCGAAGCGCGCCGTCCCAGGCCTTCCATGCGGCGAACCCGACGAGCAGCAGCGGGACGATGGTTACCGCGACGTTCGCGACGCGGTCGCCTGTGCCACCGACCTCGGGGAGCCCGCGCCCGGCGACCTCAATCGGGGTCGCACCGCCGCGGTCGGCGAGAGCGGGATATCGGTTGGGGGCCAATGTCTTCGTCTGCCCCGGGCCCCGCCGGCGGCGCCGCCTCGACCCGGTCGAAGGCGAAGGAGCATACCTGGAAACTCGGCCCGCACTCGGGCGACCTCAGTTCAGGGCGCGGTTCGTCAGGGCCACGGTGGTCTGGTAGGTCCGGAAGCTGTCGTAGCGGCCGAACATGAACAGGACCTGCACGACCTGGGTCCCCGGCCGGTTGCGTGGAGCCACCGGGCGCATGTGGTGCCGCGCGCTGCTGGTGATCGGGGTGATGCTCCAGCTGGCGCCGCCATCCTGGGTGCGCCAGACCTCGATCTGGAACCAGTCCCCCTTCTTCCTAGCGAGGTAGACGATGTCCGGGGTCTCGGGATCCAGCACGATGCCGGCCGAGTACGTGATCTCGCCGTCCGGATCGATCGAGGGACCGGCCCTCGTGATCTGCCGCTTGTGCCATCGCTGCCCGTCCCAGTGGGCGTACCAGTAGCGGTGGTCGGTGTAGTTCGCCGAGCGCGAGAAGGTGGCGAACACGATCCGCGGATGGCCGTTGGGGGCGACTGCGATGTCGTGCACCCAGGAGCGCATGTCGTAGTCCCAGGCGTTGTAGACGCGGTCGCCGTCCGTGGGGATGAACGGGGGCTGACCGAGCGCCGCCCCGCCGGCGCGCTGCCAGCCCACGCGCGGGGTGTACCTCATGTAGAAGACGCTCGTCGGCCGGTTGCGCGGGTGCGCCTGGTTGTAGGCGAGGTGGATGACGCCGTTCCGGGCGACGTACTTGACGTAGGGGCGCTGCGAGCTGTGCGGCTCGTTGTCGTCCATCAGGGTGCGCGCCGCGGCCCATGTCGCACCCTCGTCGTCGCTGGTCGAGAAGGTGGGTAGGTAGTTGCCGCCGCGCCAGAAGAGGTAGAGCTTCGACTCGAGCGGCGACCAGACCGGGTTCGGATAGGTGTAGCCATAGGGGCCCGGGGTGTTGGTCGGGATCGTCTGCTCCGTCCCCCACTGCGAAACCTGGCCGGGGGCGGTGGTCGTCCGGTAGTAGAGCGGCGTACCCGCATGCTTCGAGTAGAAGGCGGTGATCCGGCCGTCCTGGCGCACGTAGAAGGCGGGGTTCGCGTGGTCGTCGCGCTGCAGGGCGGCGTGCAGCGTCCGCGTGATCAGCGCCTGCGTCTGGTTGTCGTACCCGGCGACGCGAATGTCGCCGTTCCGGGCCACCCAGCCGACGATCGTCAGATCCCCGACGGTTAGCGCGCGCGGCTCGTTGAACCAGCACCAAGCGCCATCGCCAACGTCCATCCACCATCCATTCTCGCCCAGGTAGGCGCTCGGGGCGAGGGTTCAGACCGGCTGGCGCTCCTGCTCGAGGAGCACCCGCGCAGCAGCTTGCCCGACGGCGTCCGCTGCGTCACGAGTACCGCATCACCCAGAAGGGGCGTGACCTGCTGCCGGTCCTCGTGGCGATCATCGAGTGGGGGCGACCGCTACCACGCCCCCTCAGGACCGCCCCGCAAGGTCGTCTACAGCGACTGCGGCGGCCACGTCGCCCAGCAGCTGACGTGCGCGAAGTGCCACCCGTCGCGGACCGGGCGCCCGCGAGGCGCCGGTCGCGGCTCGAGGATGGCCACGCGGAACGAGGAGTTCGTCTGTCGCGGCTACGAAGCCGCCAGCGCGGGGCGATCTCGAGGTGCTGGAGGGTCTGATGGCTCCCGACATGAGTTAGCGGTGGTGGGAGCGCCGGGCCGGGGGATTGCCATAGCCGTGACGAGCTCGCCGTGATCGGGGAGCGGCGCTCGCAGCGGGCGATCGGCGAGCTACGCCAGGTGACCGACCCGGGCGGCGGCAACGTGCTGGTCGTCGTGGGGCTCCGAGCGGACTCGGAGATCAGCACGACCGATCTCGGCCTCCTGCGGCTTCGCGTTTGGGAGCGCCGCACGCGGCCGTCAGGGTGCACAACCCTGCACTTCAACCGACTCCTCTGACGCGTGCGGAGTTCTGCACGCCAGAGGTGCACAACCCCCCACGGGCGGCGGCGAGGCGAACGCGTGCAGGGTTGTGCACGTCGGCTCAGGGCTCGATACGGCTCCGCCCCCCTCAGATGATCGCCAGGCCGACGATCCCCAGCACATAGAGCAGCACGGCGGCGGCCGAGTCGAGCCCGAGACGACCGACGGTGCGGCGAGGCCGGAGGACGAGCCCGACGATGTAGACGGCGGTCAGCACGATCCCGAGCCCGGCCATCCAGACATCGGTGGCCGCGGCCTGGGGCAGCGCCGGCTTGCCGCCGACGGCGTCGGCCACCAGGAACAGCACGGGCAGAAAGGCGTTCCCCCCGAAGATGTCGCTGGACGCGAGCGAGTTGTCTCCGAGCTTCACCGACGCCAGGCCAGTGCTCACCTCCGGTAGAGCGGTCGAGGCGGCGAGCACGGTGGCGCCGAACACGGCCCCGCTCAGGCCGATCTTCCCGGCGAGCTCGTCGCCAGAGCGCTCGATCGCGATCCCGGCCACGAGGGTCGCCACCGCAGCGAGCGCGAACACGCCGGCGACGAAGGCGGTGCTCCGCCTCGTGAACGGCTGCGGCTCGTGGCCCTTCGCCCGGTCGCTCGCCGAGCGGCCGGGCGCCGCCCCGCTGGCCTCGGCCCGCCAGGGCAGGCCCGCGCGGGCCGAGTTCACGACCGCCAGCCCGGCCAGCCAGAGAACCACGATCGCGATGCTCCCCGGGCTGATCCCGCCCAGGTCCGTCGACGGCGGGAGCTGGGCGGTCATGATCGCGGCGACCACGGTCGCGAGCACGATCGACGCCTCCAGAACGATCACGAGCGACCCCGCCTTGTAGGTGAGGGCCGCGCCCCGCGACCGGGCGTCGAGCAGCGCCAGCACCAGGGTCTGGATCGCGATGCCGCCGACCAGGTTGCCGACCGCAAGCCCCAGGTTCCCGCGCGCCGCCGCGGTCACCGTGATCGCGATCTCGGGCAGGTTCGTCGCGAACGCGAGCAGCACCAGGCCGCCGAGCGCCGACCCCAGGCCGAGGCGGCCATCGAGCGCGTCGGTCGCCTTCGACAGTCCGACGCCCGCGACCCAGATGACGCCGGCCGACGCTACGAAGAGGGCTACGAGGGCGGCCGTCGGCACGCCGCACGTGTGCCCGCCCCGTTGCGAGGAAAACCGGCCGCCGAGTCAGATAGCTGACGGACTCGGGTGTCGAGCGTCTTGGGCCAGCGAGGGCCGGGTAGCTGCCGAGAAAGTCGGACGAGGAGGCCCGAAGTGGAGAACGGCATCGAGGAACAGATCGTCAGATATCTCACCGAGGCGCACGCGATGGAGAAGCAGTCGATCCAGCTGCTCGAAAAAGCGCCGGACATCGCCGGCGACGAGGAGATCGCCGCGATCTACCGCGCCCACCTACTGCAGACCCAAGAGCACGAGCGCTACGTCGGTGAACGCCTCGCGGCCTACGGCTCGAGCCCATCCACGCTTCGTGACACGGCCATGCAGGCCGGAGCCCTCGTGATCGGCGTCGCGGCGCGGGCGGCGCCGGACACGCCGGTGAGGCTCGCCGCGACCGCCTTCACCTTTGAGAACGCGGAGGTCGCCACCTATCGGCTGCTTCGGCGACTGGCCACCCGAGCCGGCGACACCGCCACGCTGGCGGTGGTCGAGCGGATCCTCGAGCAGGAGGAGGCGGCGGCCGAGCTCGTGGCCGGGACGTTCGATCGAGCGCTCGAGATCACCCTTGGGGAAGCGGCCGAAAGTCCGGTGCCCGCCGTCACCCCTCTCGGCAAGCCCTCAGAGCGTTCGGTCGCTTCAGCGGGGCACCAGGGGCCGCAGGCGTACAAGCAGATGCCCCCGGACGAACCGGTGGGCCAGCCGCCGCACATCGACACCCCGACCGAGGGCGAGCACCTCCGCTCGCCGGAGCCGGGCTACCCGGCCGGCGACACGAAGCCGTTCGGCGGGGAGCCCGCGAGCGAGTCGCCCGGCTCCCCTCCGCAGCGCGAGAAGCAGTCAGCCTGAGCGATGGGCACGGATCTGGCCCTTCAAGGGTCGGGCCTTCTGCCCCTGGATCGCCGCCTGGCCGGGTGGAGCGCTCTGCCCCCCCTCTCTCGGATATCGGTGGGCGACGAGCCGGGACGTCGAAAATCGCGCAAGCGTTTAGGCGAGCCGACCCCTAGGTAGGAAGCGGTAGCGCGCGAGACCTGCCGAGGCGGCCTTGGAGGGAAAGAGGGTCGTCGGCGACGCCGAGCTGGCGCATGATCGTCCCGACGTCGAAGTAGACGCGCTCGCACGCTAGCCGGTCCTCCTCCGAACACGAAGAGCGCGGCCATCCGGCAGCGAAATCCCCGGCCCGTTTGGTGGAAGCCCGCGTCCCGAGCAGGTCCAACTCGACGATCACGCCGCCTTCAGAGTGGTGAAGGGCAATCAGCTCGTTGCGGCGCGGGTGCTCGAACGTCGCGATGGCCGCCTCGATCTCGTGCCGGTCTCGAGCGCAGATCGGCCGCGACTGGCGTCGCGCCTACGTTATCCCCGCCCGTGCTCATAGCGCTGATCTCGGACACCCACCTCCCGCGCGGCGCCCGGCGCCTCCCGGAGGGGT
>DASQXU010000453.1:0-42557 GCA_035639555.1 Thermoleophilaceae bacterium | reverse complement strand
AGGTCCGGGCCGGGCGCCGCCTGCGACCCGGCGGCCACCTCGTCCACGTGGCGCGCCTGGCGTGCGAGCAGCTTGCGGAGCAGCCGAAGCGATGGCTCGTCGCTCACGGGGTCGACGCCCTCGATGTGGACACGCAGCGCGTGGATCAGCGCCGGCTTCACCTCCCGGTAGGCGACCTCCTGGTAGTCGCGCGGCGTGCGCGCCCCGGCCATGCGGTCGAGCAGGGCGGCCAGCTCGGGCGACGGGGCACCCGGGTAGTCGCTCGGGTGGCGCAGCTCGTAGAGCCGTCGCTTGATCCGCGACACCGCGCGGGCGTCGTCGTGCACGTGGTCGGCCAGGCGGTACTTGCGCCCGAGGCTCGGCTCGAGCGGCAGCCATCCGTGGGTCAGGTGGACGAGCTCGCGCAGGACGTGGAAGTAGTTCGAGAAGCGGGCGGCGTTGTCGTCGACGTCGTAGCCGAGTGGCCTAGACCGGTTGCTCATGGATCGCCTCCTCGCTGTCCCCGTCCTCCTCGGCGAGCAGCCGGCGGCGGTGACGGCCGACCACGCTCGGCAGGAGGCCTCCGCCGGCAGAGACGTTGATCACCGCGCGGTCGGAGATCCGGGTGATCATTCCCGCGTAGCGCCCGCCTATCCCGAACGGGTTGATGTTGAACCGCTTGAGGCGCATCTGGACGTGCCCGTCCTCGACGGTCGGGAACATCTCCTCCGGAACCGGCACGTACTCCTGGACCACGAAGTCGCCGAGCTCGGCGTGCGACTCGATCATGGCCTCCCACTCCTCCTGCGAGGTCTCGATGCCCAGGGCCACGCCGTGCCCGCCGTAGTCCGAGGCGGGCTTCAGCACCAGGCGCTCGCGGTTGTCGGCCACGAAGCCGAGCAGGTCGACCACCCAGTCGCCGTAGGTCACCCGGCCCGCGCGCAGGACCCGCGTCCAGGGGATGGTCTCGGCGATCACCTGGGCCTCGCGCTCCGAGACCAGGTGGGCGAAGCGGCGGTCCTGGAGCAGGGCGAACAGCTTTTTGTTGTTGGCGACCCGGGCCCGGAAGGGGTTGACCATCGCCACCCGCCGGTCACGGCCCGCGGCCACCAGGTCGCCCTCCGGCAGGTCCTCGAGCAGGGCGCGACGGTAGACCAGCTGGACTGGCCCGCCGCCCGCCCGCAGGGTCGAGCCGTCGTAGTCGAGCTCGTCGAGCGTGAAGTGTCCGGCCTCGATGCCGGCCCGCCGCGCGGCGGCGCACACGATCCTGAACTCGGGCACCGAGGGGCTCCCCTCCACGTCGACGAGCGCGAGCGTCGGGTGCTCCGGGAGCTCCGGGCGCGAGGAGCGCAGCTCGCGGTAGGCGTCGAGCAGGGTGTCGATCAGCACCGGCAGCATCGGCGCGTACGCGGTCTCGAACTCGGCCTGCACGCGCGGCAGCTGGATGGCTCGGGTCAGCCCCTCGTGGAGCACGTCGGTGTACCCGATGCCCGCGGGGGAGTCCGCGTTGAACTCGAGGAACTTGACCTCGTACCCCTGCAGGAAGGCATCGAGCCGGCAGATCCGAAGCGGGTGCGAGAAGCCCGGGTCCAGGCGCACGAGCGCGTCCTCGGCCGCGGGCAGGTCGAGCTCGGCGCGCAGCCGCTCGTCGCGCGGGTACGCGTCACAGAAGCGATCGAGCACTTGGGACAGCGTGCCGACCGCGAGGCGGATCCGGCGCAACTGGCCGGGGGAGATGAAGTGCGGCATGAGCACGAACGGGATCGTGTGCCCCCCGAACACCACGTCGTGCTCGGCGAGCCAGCGCTCGATCTCGGTGCGCAGCTCGGCGCAGCCGTCGCCGAGCTTCGACAGCTCCACCAGGTGCTGAAGCTTCAGGTTGTTGACGTGGTCGATCACGGGTTGACCACGCTGTCAGCTCCTCTCCACGAGCCAGGGTACTCCCTGGGGGCTCGGGGCAAGGGCATACGCTTACCCGCCCGTGCGCCCCCTGTACTACCTCGGCGTGTTCCTGCCGGTCGCCGTCGGGCTCAAGGTCGCGGGGGGCTCTCCCGCGTTCGTGTTCTTCGCGGCCGCGCTCGCGGTGATCCCGTGCGCGGCGGCCATGGGCGACGCCACCGAGCAGCTCGCCACCCGGGCCGGGCCGGGCATCGGCGGCCTGCTCAACGTGACGTTCGGCAACGCGCCCGAGCTCATCATCGCCCTCTTCGCGCTCGGGAAGGGGCTGCACGAGGTGGTGAAGGCCTCGGTCGTCGGCTCGATCGTGAGCAACATCCTGCTCGTGCTCGGCGCGTCGATGCTGGTCGGCGGGCTCGGGCGGGAGAGGCAGACGTTCAGTCGCACTGCCGCCCACGCCCAGGCGGCCATGCTGCTGCTGGCGCTGGCCGCCCTGCTGCTGCCTGCCGTCTTCCGGCTGGCCAGCGGGCATCCGCTTCCGCCGGTCGGCCGCGAGCGCGTGGAGTTCGGGTCCGACCTCGAGTGGCTCTCGTTCGCGGTCGCGCTCGTGCTGCTCGTGAGCTACGTGGCGGGCCTCTTCTTCTCGCTCAAGACGCACCGCGAGCTCTTCAACCCGCACTCCGAGGACGAGGAGGCCGACGAGGCGTGGCCCACGTCGCGCTCGGTCCTGCTGCTCGCCGCCTCCGGCGTCCTGGTAGGGATCATGAGCGAGCTGCTGGTCGGCTCGATCGAGCAGGCGTCGCACGACGTCGGGCTCTCGCAGTTCTTCGTCGGCGTGTTCGTGGTCGCGATCGTCGGCAACGCGGCCGAGCACTGGGTCGCGGTGGCCGTCGCGCGAAAGAACAAGATGGACCTGGCCATGAACATCGCGGTGGGCTCCGGCGCGCAGGTGGCGCTGTTCGTCGCCCCGGTGCTCGTCCTGCTGTCGTTCGTCGTGGGGCCGGCGCCGATGCCGCTGGTGTTCAACGGCTACGAGCTAGGCGGCCTGCTGTTCGCCGTCCTGATCGCGAACTTCGTGACCTCCGAGGGCGAGTCGAACTGGTTCGAGGGGGTGCAGCTCCTGGCCGTCTATCTCGTGCTCGGGCTGGTGTTCCTGTTCGCGTGAGGCGCGAGGACGGAGGGTCCCTGCTCCACCCGCCCGTGTGGGCGCTGGGCGCCGGCCGGGGTCGCCCCGCGCAGCGCGCGCTCAGGCGGCGCGGCGCAAATCGCGCTCGGGCTCGATCCCCCAGCGCCGCCCGAGCGAGGCGAGGGCGTCGGTGAGCGGCCAGCGGTCCGGGCGCGGCGGGCCGTCGTGATCGGGACTGGCGCCCTTGAGGACCATCGAGCCGGTGTTGTCGCCGATCGCCCGCACGGCCGCCACCTCGTCGGCGCTCAGCCTCGTGCCGGGGGGCATCTCGGCGAGCTCGGCCCGCTTGTCCTCGATCGGCCGGGCCCCCGCCCCGGGCTCCTGGATCAGGGTCGGGACGGCGCAGGCGACGCCCTCGTGCGAGAGGTTCCAAGCACACGCGAGCTGGATCGGAGTGAGGGCGTGTCGCTCCCCGAGCGGCCGCATCCGCTCGAGGCGCTCGCGCCCGGCCGCCACCCAGCCGTCGGGGCGAAACGAGCGGTGATCGCCGGGCGGGAAGCGGTGGCCCGGGACGACGTCGTCCCAGAACAGGCCCCCGTAGTCGACGACCCGGGTGATGACCTCGACCCCGTGGGCGCGGGCGGCCCGAAGGCAGAGCTCCCCGGGCCAGGGCTCGAGCGGGTTTAGGATGATCATCGCCCAATCGATCTCCGTGCCGAAGCGCTCGAAGCACTCGATCAGGTCGAGGGTGAAGCCGTTCGCCGGCCCGGGCGCGACGCCGACCAGCCGGGTCAGCCCCGCATCGCGGAGCGCTGAAAGCCCGTCCCAGACCGCCTCGCTCGTGTAGCCGACCCGGTCCGGGTTGTGCAGCAGGAGCACGTCGAAGCGACCCACCCCACAGCGCTCCAGGCTGCGCTCGGTCGCCATGCGGAGATACGCGGCGTAGTCGCGCTCGCCGCGCAGCCCGCGGTCGGTGAACCGGGGATAGCCGCGCGCCCCCTCGCGCTCCCCGGAGTAGAAGTCGTGACCGATCGCCCCGACCGCGCAGTACTCGTCGCGCGGAACGCCCTGAAGCGCCCGGCCCAGCAGCCGATCCGCCTCGCCGCGCCCGTACACGTCCGCGGTGAGGACCGTCCGGATGGGCTCGTCGGGGCGAAGCAGCCGCGCGAGCCGCTCCTCGTCCACCGCCTCGCCGAAGCGCAGGAAGCGGCCGCCGCTCCAGGTACCGATGGCGAGCTCGCCCGGATCCGCCACGCTCGCGAGTCTACGAGCCCTAACGCAGCAGCCGGGCGCAGCGTTGGAGCGCCCGGGTGTCGCGCGGGTCCGCCTTGTCGAGGCACTGGGCGTAGCGCTTGAAGGCCTCGGCCGTCGGCGAGCCGGTCGGACCGGTGCTCGGTGGCTGCTTGGCGGTACTTCGCGGGCCCGGCGTGGAGCCGTCCGAGAGCCCGCCGATTCCGCCCCGGAGCGCCTGCGTGCCGAGCGACTTGGTGAGCTCGGACAGCGGCCGGGCGTGCGCCGGCGCCTGGATCCTCTGATCGCCGCCGACGTTCGAGAACTGCAGGGAGAACTCGATCGTCCCGCCCTTGAGGCCGCCGACGGTCGCCTGGTCCTTCTTCGGCACCTTCAGCTCGATGTGGCCGGACAGGCGCCTGATCACGTCGTCCCGCTTTCCGACGTAGACGTCGAAGCCGGGATTCCTCACCACCCGGGCGATCCTGTCGAGCTCGGCGCCCGAGAGCGGCTTGGGCACCTGCCCGGCCGCCGCGCCGAGCGTCCGGCCGGAGCGCGCCACGAAGCGGTTCAGGTCGCGAAGGGTGCGCCTGACGTCGAGCTTCCCGGCTATACGCGTGGTCTTGACGCCGGCGACGGTGGCGTCGCCCTCTTGGTGCGAGTCGACCAGCCACGAGCGGGCGTCCTGCCCGAGGCCGCGCAGCCGGCCTTGCCGCCGGCGCTCACGAACCAGCGCGCGGTTCGCCGCGCGGACGTCGGACGCGGGAACCTCGTAGAAGCTGTCCTCGAACTTGACGAAGGCCCGATCGCCGGTCGAGAGGCGACCAGTCGAGATCGTCTGACCGCCGGCCGCACCGACGGTCATGTCGATGTCGTAGCTCGGCAGCCTGCCCCGGTTCTCCCGGTACGGCCCGTTTGCCTTGATCCGGATCGGCTTGTCGAACCCCTTGAGCCCGTTGGCCTGCACGGTCGCCTCGAGGCTGATGTCGGCGCTGCGGACCGGCTGGCGGAACGCCCTGTCGAGGAGGCGCCCTGCGTCCTTGTCGTTGTCGCCCCCGCCGCACGAGCCCAGCGCGAGCGCCGCGGCGGCCACGGGCACCGATGCCGCGGCCAGGACGCGCCGCGGGGCGTTCGCTTGGAGACCCACCGACTCCTTCCGTTGATCGCGAGCCAGGGTAGCGGGGGAACCCTCGGGCGACGCAACGGCGTCGCTCGTGGTGGCCGAAGTCCGAGCAGGGCGCGACGCCACCGTCGTCGCGGATCTGGCCGCCGATACCCTTCTGGGGTGGCGGCCGACGGCAAGACCTGGGTTCTCACCGGCTCGCTCGAGAACTTCCACGCCACCCGCGATCACGGGTTCCGCCTGATCGGCGCCAAGGAGCGGCGTCGGCGGCTGGCCGAGCAGATCGAGCCGGGAGACCGGATCGTGTTCTACGTCACCGGGGTGCAGGCGTTCGGAGGGATCGCCGGGGTGACCGGACCGATGTACGAGGACCGCTCGCCCGTCTGGCCGGGAAAGCCAGGGAAGCGCGACCCGTACCCGTGGCGGTTCGAGACCGAACCGCTCGTGATCCTCGACGAGCGCGACTTCGTACCGGCAGAGGAGCTCGCGCCCGAGCTCGAGCACACCCGCAAGTGGCCGCCCGAGCACTGGCGGCTCGCCTTCCAGGGACAGCTCCGGACGGTCTCCGAAGCGGATGCCGAGCTGCTCGAGCGCCGCATCCGCGCGGCCGCGAAGCCCAAGGCCGCGGCCTGAGGTGCAGCACGAGCGCCACTACACGCTCGACGAGGCGAACGCCGCGCTCGACTGGGTCGCCGACCGGCTGCGGCGGTTGCGCGACGCCCGCGCGCGGCTGAGCGACTCGGAGTCGCGCGAGGCCCTGACCGAAGCGGCGCCCACCGACGGCGGCGGCGCCCCCGGGCGAGTGGTCTCCGAGGGCTTCCTCGCCCTGCGAACCGTGCTGCTCGAGCTCCGCGAGGCGGAGGTGGTGCTGCGCGACCTGGACCGCGGCCTCGTCGACTTCCCCGCGCTCCGAGACGGACGCGAGATCTACCTCTGCTGGGAGGAGGGCGAGGACGAGATCGGCTTCTGGCACGAGCCGGAGGCCGGCTTCGCCGGACGGCGTCCGCTCCGCGAGGACTGACCCGGCTCAGCTCGCCGCCGGCGAGGAGCGGACGGGCAGGCGCAGCAGCGCCGCCCCCACGCCGGCGGCGGCGAGCTGGGCGAACCCCGCGACCACGAGCGCACCGGCGCTGCCGAGGGCCGAGGCGACCGGCCCGCCCAGCGCCGAGCCGATGGCGAAGGCGCCCAGCTTCACGCCGGCCGCGGTGGTGAACACCTGTCCGTGGAGGGCGCGCTCGACGTGCTGCTGGCGCACCGCGAACTGGGCGGCGAGCACCGGGCCGTCGGCCAGCGCGGCCACCGCGACGAGCGCGAGCATCGGCGCGAGCCCGCCGGCCAGGGGCCAGAGGAGCATCAGCGCCCCGAAGGCGACGAGCCCGGCGATCACCGTGGTCGTGGGGGCTACACGCCTCTGAACGCGGACCAGCGCGAGAGCGCCGAGCGTCGAGCCCGCGGCGAACGCCGCCCACAGGAAGCCGGCCGCGCTCGGCGGGGCGTGGAGGTGCTCGCCAGCGAACAGCGGGAAGGCCACGCTGAGGAGTCCCACGCCGCCGAGGCCGATCGCCCCGGCCGCGGTGACGGCACGCAGGCCGGGCACGGCGACGATCCGACGCAGGCCGGCCCGCACCACCTCGCGCAGGCGTCGCGCGTGCCCGGCCGGGGCGGGCGGCGCCACGTCCGGCACACGGACGATGAGCGCGAGCGCCGCGAACGCGAGCGCCGCCTCGGCGGCGACCGACCACGCGGGGCCGAACGCGGCGGCCAGCGCGCCGGCCAGGAGCGGGCCGATGACCAGCGCGATGTTGAAGCTGGTGGCCTCGATGGCGTTCGCGGGCGGGAGCAGCTCGTCGGGGACGAGCGCGGGAACGAGGCTCGTGAAGCCCCCGAACGAGAGCGGGTATGTGAGGCCGCCTGCCAACGAGATCGGGACGAGCGCCCAGTCCGGGGCGTGCCCGACGGCCGCGATGAGCACGAGCAGGAACCCGCCGACGACGAGCTGGTCCAGCACCAGAAGTGAGCGCCGTCGTCGGCTCAGGTCGAGCCATGCCCCGAGCAGCGGCGCGGTGATCGCGCTCGGAACCGTCGAGACCGAGAGCACGAGACCGGCCACCTCCGGGCTGCCCGTGCGCTCGAGCACAAGCAGTACGGCGGCGACCGGGAACATCTCGTCGGAGACGCGGGCCAGGGTGGCGGCGCCGACCAGCGCCGGGTAGCCGGGCTGGGCGCGTAGGCGGCGAAGGGAGCGGCGGTCCACCGCCCCATGGTGTCAACCGGACCTAGGCCGCTTCGGGGACGGGCCGGTGCCACTCGCACGGCGACTGGAGGGCCGCCTCGCGCGGCACGCCGGCCAGGTTCCCTCCCGAGCACTCGGCCGACCGCACGACCCGCCGCGGATTCTGGATTCCGGCGAGCCCTAGCGCCCCGCCGAGCGCGACCAGGACGGCCGAGACCCCCATCCCGAGGCGGAAGGCGCTGATCGACGCGTCGACTCCGGCCCGGTCGACGCGGGCGGCGAGCGCCGGCGAGACGCCGTGCACGGAGGGGCGGGCGAGCGGCTGGCGCTTCGCCTGCTCGAGCTGGGCCGCCAGCGGGGGACGCGAGGCCAACGGGCCGAGCCGGTCGTCGAGCCGCGCCCCGAAGTAGGCGGTTATGACCGCCCCGACCGCGGCGATCGCCACCAGGCCGGCCACCCGGGCGATCGCGTTGTTCACCCCGGACGCGATCCCGGCGTTGTGCTCGTCGGCCGCCGCGAGGACGGTGGCGGTGAGCGGCGCCACCGTCATCGAGAGCCCGAGGCCGAAGACCACCAGCGCGGGGAGCAGGTCGGTCAGGTAGCCCACGGTGCTATCGAGGCGGAGCAGCAGCGCGAGCCCGGCGGCGGCGATGAGCGGTCCGCACCCCATGAACAGGCGCGGGCCGTGGCGATCGGCGAGCGCGCCGAAGCGGGGGGAGAGCGCGAACATGAGCAGCGTGACCGGAAGCGCCGAGGTGCCGGCGGCCAGCGCCGTGTAGCCCGCGACCTGCTGCAGGTAGAGGACGAGCAGGAAGAACAGCAGGCCGAGTCCCCCGTACATGGCGAAGGTCTCGACGTTCCCGATCGCGAAGTTGCGCTTGCGGAACAGCCCGAGGGGAAGCATCGGCACCTTCGCGCGGGCCTCGTAGACGAGGAAGGCGGCGAACAGCAGCACGCCGAGGATGAGCGGCAGCCATACGCCCGGCGAGCCCCACCCATGCAGCGGCTGCTCGATCAGCCCGAAGGTCCCCGCCCCAAGCCCGGCGGCGCAGAGGGCGGCCCCCGGGACGTCGACCTTCGCGTCCCGGTTCGGGTGCCCGGGCGCCACGACCCTCAGGATGAGCAGGAGGGTGACGACGACGATCGGGAGGTTGATCACGAAGATCCACCTCCAGGAGGCCGAGTCCACGAGCTGGCCGCCGACCAGCGGGCCGAGCACGGTCCCGACCCCTCCCCAGGCCGTCCACGCGCCGACCGCCCTCCCCCGCTCCTCGGGGGAGAACGTGGTGACGATCACCGCGAGGGCGGCGGGCGTGAGCAGCGCCCCCGACACCCCCTGCAGGGCACGAGCGGCCACGAGGACGCCGATCGTCGGGGCGATCGCGCAGATGAGCGAGGTGGCGCCGAACCCGACCACCCCGGCGGCGAACACCCTCCGCTCCCCGTAGACGTCGCCGAGCGAGCCGCCGATCAGGAGGAGCGACCCCAGGGTCAGGAGGTAGGCGTTCGAGGTCCACTGCTGCCCCGCCAGGCCCCCGCCGAGGTCGCGCTCGATCGCGGGGAGGGCGACGTTGGTCACCGTCGAGTCCACCGTCACCACGGTTGTCCCGAGAATGGTGGCGAGGAGGACCAGCCGCTTGCGGGTGACCTCGATGGCTAGTCCTCGCCTAGGCGGCGCTTCTCCGCGATCCGGCGCCCGGCGATCCGCCGCCCGCGCCGTCGACGCTGCCGACCACGGGCGCCCCGCCGTCGACGCCTTCGGCCGAGCGCGGGGCCGGGCCGACGTAGCGCGCGGTCGGCCGGATCAGTCGCCCCTCGCGCTTCTGCTCGAGGATGTGCGCGGCCCAGCCGGCCACCCGGGCGCAGGAGAACATCGGGGTGAACAGCTCGGGCGGCACCTCGGCGAAGTCGAGGACCACGGCCGACCAGAACTCCACGTTGGTGGCCAGGACGCGATCGGGCTTGCGGGCCTGCAGCTCGGCCAGGGCCGCCTCCTCGAGCGCCTCCGCCACCTCGAGGCGCGGGGCCCCGATCTGCCGGGCCGTGCGGCGCAGGACGCGCGCCCGTGGATCCTCGGCGCGGTACACGCGGTGGCCGAAGCCCATCAGGCGCTCGCCGGCGTCGAGCTTTCGCGTGACGTAGCGCTCCGCGTCGCCCTCGCGCTCGATGTCGTCGAGCATCTGCAGCACGCGGGAGGGGGCCCCGCCGTGCAGTGGGCCGGACAGCGCCCCCACCGCGGCGGAGAGGGCGGCGGCCACATCGGCGCCGGTGGAGGCCACCACCCGGGCGGCGAAGGTCGACGCGTTCATTCCGTGCTCGGCGGCCGAGATCCAGTACGCGTCGATCGCCTTGACGTGCCGCGGGTCGGCCTCGCCGCGCCACCGGATCAGGAAGCGCTCCGGGATCGAGCGTGCCTTGTCGACCTCGCGCTGGGAGATCGGGCGGCGGCCGACGCCGCGAGCCGACTGGGCGACGAACGACAGCGCCATGACCGACACCCGGGCCAGGTCGTCGCGAGCCTGCTCGTCGCTTATGTCGATGAGCTGGCCGAGGCCCCACTCGGGCGCGAGCATGGCCAGCGCGGACTGCAGGTCGACGCGCGGGTCTCCGGTGCGGACGGAGAGCGGGTGGGGCTCGGCCGGCGGAAGCCCGGGCTCATAGGTGCCATCGACGAGGAGCCCCCAGACCTTCTCGAACGGCACACGCCCGACCAGGTCCTCGATGTCGACGCCCCGGTAGCGGAGGGCGCCCCCTGCCCTGTCCGGCTCTGCGATCTCGGTGTGGAAGGCGACTACTCCCTCGAGGCCGGACGGGACCTCTATGACGTCGGCCATACCACCTCCTTGCGGGACGAGCGCTGAGGATACTCAGGGGCCGCTCGCGGGCCGGCAGCGGTAGGGTCGGGCGTAGTGCCCATCCTGGCCGACCACGTCGAGGCCTACCTCCGACGGCTGCGCCCGGAGCGCTCGGAGGTCATGCGCGAGATGGAGGCGCTGGCCGAGCGTGACGGCATCCCGATCGTCCCCTGGGAGACCGGGCGCCTGCTCGCCGCCCTCTGCCGCGCGCTCGACCCCAGGGTGCTCGAGGTCGGGACCGCGATCGGCTACTCGACGCTGCACATGGCCGAGCAGCTCGAGCGCGGCGGCGTGGTCACCCTCGAGCGCGACCCGCGGCGCGTGTCCGAGGCCCGCGAGTTCCTCACCCGGGCCGGCGTCGCCGATCGAGTCGAGCTCGTCGAGGGCGACGCCCGCGACACGATCGGGGCGCTCCAGGGCCCCTTCGACCTCCTGTTCGTCGACGCCACGAAGCGCGAGTACCGCGAGTACATCGAGCTCGCCGCGCCGAAGCTCGCCAGCCGGGCGCTGCTGGTGGTGGACAACCTGCTGATGTCCGGCGAGGTGGCGCTGGCGGAGGGCGCACCGGTCAGCTGGGCGCCCGAGTCGCTGGCGGAGGCGCGGGAGCTGAACCGCGAGCTCGTCGCCGGCGAGCCGTGGCTCGGGGTCGTGCTCCCCCTGGGCGACGGCGTGGGGCTGGCCGCGCGCCGTTGAGAACCGCGACGGTAGCGTCTCCGGCGTGAGGGTGTTCGTCGCCGGAGCGAGCGGGGCGATCGGGCGCCCGCTCGTGGCACGGCTGATCGCCGCCGGGCACGAGGTGACCGGCATGACCCGCTCGGAGCAGCGGGCCGCCCGGCTGCACGAGCAGGGCGCCGAGGCCGTGGTGTGCGACGTCTTCGACGCCGAGCTGGTGCGCTCGGAGATGGAACGGGCGCGCCCCGAGGTGGTCGTCCACGAGCTCACGGCGCTCCCCGAGACGATCGACCTGCGCTCGTCCGACACCTACGGGCCGACCAATCGCCTGCGGCGCGAGGGAACGCGCATCCTCGTGGACGCGGCACGCTCGGCCGGCGCCCGCCGCATGGTGGCCCAGAGCATCGCGTTCATCTACGCGCCGGCCGGCGGGCGCGTGGTGAGCGAGGACGCGCCCTTCTTCGAGGCCGCGCCCGGCGCGTTCGGCGAGGCGATCGCCGCCGTGCTCGACCTCGAGCGCCAGGTCACCGGGGCGCAGGGCCTGGAGGGCCTGGTCTTGCGCTATGGCTTCTTCTACGGGCCGGGGACGCACTACGCGCCGGACGGGGCCCAGGCCCGCGAGGTGCGGCGCCGGCGGCTGCCGATCGTGGGCTCCGGCGAGGCGGTGTTCTCGTTCATCCACGTCGACGACGCGGCCGCGGCCACCGTCGCCGCAGTCGAACGGGGTGCACCCGGCGTCTACAACGTCGTCGACGACGAGCCCGCCCCCATGCCCGAGTGGCTGCCGGCGTACGCCGAGGCGCTCGGCGCCCCGCGGCCGCTCAAGGTGCCGAAGTTGCTCGTCCGTCTGGTCGCCGGTCCCGCGGCGGCCGCGTTCGCCACCAAATTGCGGGGCGCGTCCAACGCCAAGGCGAGGCGCGAGCTCGGCTGGCAGCCGCGCTACCCGAGCTGGCGGCAGGGATTCCGGGAGGCGCTCGGAGCTCCACCTACCCCACGTGGAGCGACAGCACGACGAACACGCCGGTGGCCGCGAACACCATCAGCACGCCAGTGAAGACGAGAGTGGTCGAGCGGACGAGATGGCCGAGGACTCCCACGATGAAGCCGATTCCGAACAGCGCGTAGAAGATCCCGGGCGGGATGGGGAAGCGGCCGTGGTCCTCGGGCGGTGAGAGGGGCGGGAGCTGAGCGAGCAGCGGGTCGAGGGCGGCCAAGCGGGCCGAAAGTATCCTTGAGCCGGTGGCGGCCGAGTTCACCTCGATCGAGGAGGCACGCGGCGGGCTCGCGGGGGTGGGCTACCTCGCCGACGAGTCGACCGCGCTCGTCTCCTTCCTGGCCGGGCGGCTCGGCAAGCCCGTGCTGGTCGAGGGGCCGGCCGGCGTCGGCAAGACCGAGCTCTCGAAGGCGCTCTCGCGGGCCACGGGCCGGCGCCTGATCCGCCTGCAGTGCTACGAGGGGCTGGACGAGGCCAAGGCCCTGTACGAGTGGAACTACCGAAAGCAGCTCCTGCGCATCCAGGCCGAGGCCGCCGACACCGGCTGGCAGGAGGTCAAGGAGGACATCTTCGGCAACGAGTTTCTGCTGCCCCGGCCGCTGCTCACCGCGATCTCGACCGACGAGCCCGTGGTCCTGCTGATCGACGAGATCGACAAGACCGACCAGGAGTTCGAGGCGATGCTGCTCGAGATCCTCTCCGACTTCCAGGTCTCGATCCCGGAGCTCGGCGTGGTCGAGGCCCGTAGCCGGCCGCTCGTCGTGCTGACCTCGAACAACTCGCGCGAGCTGACCGAGGCGCTCAAGCGCCGCTGCCTCTACCTGTGGCTCGACTACCCGACGGTCGAGCGCGAGCTCGAGATCGTGCGCCTGCACGCTCCGAGGCTCTCCGAGCAGGTGGCGCGCAAGCTCGTCGAGGTGGTCCACATGGTGCGCGCGCTCGATCTCAAGAAGCCGCCCTCGATCGCTGAATCGATCGACTGGGCCCGGGCGCTTCTGCTGCTCGGCGCCGAGGACCTCGACCGGTCGGTGCTCGAGCGGACCATGAGCATCATCGTCAAGCACCGCACCGACCTCGACGTCGTGGCCGAGCGGGTCGGGGTCAAGCTCGCCGATGGCATCCTCGGGGCCTCGCGCCAGGCCGGCTAGGTCCGGGCTGTACGGCGGCCTGCCGGAGCCGCACGGGCCACCCGGGCTGGCCCCGCGCCTGCTCGAGTTCGCCGACGAGCTGCGCCGCGAGGGCGTGGCGATCGGAACCTCGGAGCTGCTCGACGCCTTCCAGGCGCTCGGGGAGGTGAGCTGGACCTCGAGGGAGGACTTCCGCGAGGCCCTCGCCGCCACCCTGGCGAAGTCGCAGGAGGACCGCCACGTGCTCGACGTGGTCTTCGAGCGCTTCTTCTTCAGGGCCACCGAGCGCGAGGCGGTGGACCGGGGCCTGCGCGAGCAGCGGTTCGGGGCGGGCGGCGACCGCCTCGACCTCGACGAGCTGCGCGAGCGCATCCGGCAGGCGATCCGCGGTGGATCGGACGGGGAGATGCGCGACCTGGCGCGGCTCGCGATCGCCGCCTTCGGGCGCCAGGGCGAGGGCTCCGGGGTCATCGGGGTCGACGTGCAGCGGATCCGGCGGACGCTCGGGCTCAAGTCGGAGCGGACGGGAACGGAGCTGCCCGATCCGGGCTCGGTGCCGCGCGAGCGCCTCCAGGACTTCGAGCGCCACGTCCGGCGGGAGCTCGAGCGGGCGCTGATCGAGCGAACGCAGTCGCTGCCCCCCTCGAGGCCGCTGCGCGAGTTCGACCGGGCGCTCCCCACCAACCCGGCGCAGGACCTCGCCCAGGTGCACCGGGTGGTCGCCCAGCTCAAGAAGCGGCTCGCCTCGCACGGGCGGGAGCACCGCGGCCGCAGGCGCTCCGCGGTCGTCGATGTCAGACGCACGGTGCGGAGCTCGCTGGAGACCGGCGGCGTGCCCCTCAACCTCAAGTATCGTCCCCGCCGCCCTCGGCGGCCCGAGCTGTACGTCCTCTGCGACGTCTCGACCAGCGTCACCAGCGCCAGCGTCTTCTTCCTCTCGGTGCTGCATGCCCTGCACGACCAGTTCCGCAAGCTCCGCTCGTTCGTGTTCGTCGAGCGGATCTCCGAGGTGACCGACGTCTTCGAGCGCGAGCGCTCCTTCGAGGCGGTCTCGCGGCGGATCGCCACCGACGCCGGCGTCGCCGACGTCTCGGGCTACACCGACTACGGGCGCGTGTGGCTCGAGCTGCTCGAGATGGTCGGCGACGACCTGGATCCCCGCTCCACGATCATCGTGCTCGGGGACGCCCGGACCAACGGTCGCGAGCCGCACGCGCTGGTCTTCGGCCGGGTGGCCGCCCAGGCCGGGCGAACGTTCTGGATCAATCCCGAGCCGCGGCTCTACTGGAACTACGGGGACTCGGTGATGGCCGCCTACGAGCCCCACTGCGACGGCGTGTTCGAGTGCTGGACCACCAGGCAGCTGGAGGCGTTCGTCAACGCGGTGGCCGACCTGCGGCCGCCGGCGGCCAGCTGAGCGCGCAGCGGCGGGGCGCGCTAGGGTCGCGACCATGATCATCACCACGATGAACGACCTGCCCGGCTACCAGATCGAGGAGGTCGTGGGCGAGGTGTTCGGCCTCACCGTGCGCTCGCGCAACGTAGGGTCGCAGCTCGGGGCGTCGCTCAAGTCGCTCGTTGGAGGCGAGCTCAGGGGAATGACCAAGCTGCTCGCGGAGGGTCGCCAGCACGCCCAGGACCGGCTGGTCGAGGAGGCCGAGGCCAAGGGCGCGAACGCCGTGATCGCGTTCCGCTTTGACACCTCGGAGCTCGGCACGACCTGGACCGAGATCTGCGCATACGGCACCGCGGTACGGGCGCGCAAGGCGTAGGCCCGCCGCCTCCGCTCGGTAGACTCAAGGCCGATCAGAAAAGTCAGGGGGGCTCGCGGGCAAGCGGGCTGAGATAGCGTCATCGACCTCGGTCGCCCGGCGCTGACCCTTCGAACCTGTGGGGTAATGCCCGCGAAGGGAGCGATGGACAGCAGCGTCGAGGCTCCCGAGAGGGAGCCTTCGAAGTCTCGGGCGGCGGGGGTCGCCATCCGCGACGTGAGCCGCGTCTACCGCGGCAGTCGGCGGCGACCCGCCGTGGCGGCGCTCGAGCGCGTCGACCTCGAGATCGGCGACCGGGAGGTCGTGGCGGTCGTCGGCCCCTCGGGCTGCGGGAAGTCCACCCTGCTCGAGCTCGTCGCAGGGCTGCAGGAGCCGGATGCCGGGGTGGTCGAGGTCGGCGGCCGGTCGGACGCCCTCGAGCGCCGCGTCCGCTGCGCCTACATGCCCCAGCGAGACCTGCTGCTGCCCTGGCGCGACGCGCTCGCGAACGCCGGTCTCGCGCTCGAGTGTCAGGGGGTGAGCCGGGCGGAGGCCCGGCGGCGCGCCGCCCCCCTGTTCGAGCGCTTCGGACTGGCCGAGTTCGAACGCGCCTATCCCTCCGATCTCTCCGGGGGCATGCGGCAGCGGGTGGCCTTCCTGCGCACGCTGCTGGGCGGGCGGCCGGTGCTGCTCCTGGACGAGCCCTTCGCCTCGCTCGACGCGCTGACCCGCGGGGCGATGCAGCAGTGGTTGGCCGACACGCTCGACGCCGAGCCCCGGACCGTGCTCATCGTGACCCACGACGTCGAGGAGGCGCTCTTCCTCGCCGACCGGGTGGCCGTGCTCTCCCCCCGCCCGGGGCGGGTCGTGCAGCAGCTCGAGGTGGCCCTCCCGCGCCCGCGCTCGCGGCGCGACGCAGTGGCCGACCCGGAGCTGCTGCGGCTCCGCGAGCGAGCGCTCGAGGTGCTGGAGGGATGAGACGCTGGATCGCGGTCGTCATGCTGCTCGGGCTGTTCGCGGCCGCGTGGCAGGCGGTGGCCTCCCTCCCGGGCGTGGACAACCTGACGCTCGCCTCGCCGGTCGAGACGGCCCGGGCGCTCCAGCGTGACTGGTCGCTCCTGATGGACAACGCCGGCGTGACGCTCGTCGAGGTCCTCCTCGGGCTCGCCATCTCGGTGGCCTGTGGCGCGGGCTCGGCGATCGCGATGCACCTCTGGCGCCCGCTCCGGGAGGCCGCCTACCCGCTGCTCGTCGCCTCCCAGGCGATCCCGATCGTCGTGCTGGCGCCGATCTTCGTGCTGGCCTTCGACTACGGCATGGGCCCGAAGCTCGCGATCGTCGCGCTGATCTGCTTCTTCCCGATCACCGTGAACATGCTCGACGGCCTTCGCTCGGTCGACCCCGAGCTCCTCAAGCTGATGCGGAGCCTCGGCGCCTCGCGCCTCGGGAGCCTGACCAAGGTCGAGCTGCCGGCCTCACTGCCGTTCTTCTTCAGCGGCCTCCGGGTTGCCGCGACCGTCTCGGTGATCGGGGCGGTGTTCGGCGAGTGGGCGGGCGCCGACCGCGGCCTCGGCCGCCTCGTCCTGCTCGGGAACAACCAGCTCCAGACCCCTCGGGTCTACGCCGGCATCGTGATCCTCACCCTGATGGCGGTGGCCCTTTTCGCGCTCGCCACCCTCGTCGAGCGCGTCGCGTGCCCGTGGAGCAGGAAGGAGGCCCCCGCGTGAGGCGGCCCTCCGTCCTCCTCGCCCTTGTCGCCCTGCTTGCGGTCGTCGGCTCCGCGGCCGCCGGCTGTGGCGCCAAGAAGGAGACGCTGTCGCCGAAGGGGTCGAAGCAGCTCGAGCTGATGCTCGACTACTTCCCCAATGCCGACCACGCCGGCATCTACGCCGCTCAGGCCGCCGGCTACTTCGGCCAGGCCGGCCTGGACGTGAGGATCCGCCAGCCGGCCGACCCGGCCGCCCCGATCAAGCAGGTCGCGGCCGGCCGGGTCGACCTGGCGATCTCCTACGAGCCCGAGGTGCTGCGCGCCCGCGACAAGGGGTTGAACGTCGTGGCCGTCGGCGCGCTGGTCCAGAAGCCGCTCACCTCGATCATCTCGCTGCCGAAGGCCCACATCCGCGGACCGGGCGACCTGCACGGCAAGACGGTGGGAACGGCCGGCATCGACTACCAGACCGCCTACCTGCAGACCATCCTCCTGCACGCCGGCGTGCGGCCGGCCACGGTCAAGCAGCGCAACGTGGGCTTCAACCTGGTCCCGGCGCTCCTCACCGGCAAGGTGGACGCGATCCTGGGTGGCTACTGGAACTATGAAGGGGTCGACCTCGCCCAGCGGGGCAAGCACCCCCGGATCATTCGCATGGAGCGGGTGGGCGTTCCGACCTACGACGAGCTCGTGCTCGTCGCGAACCGGCACGCGCTCGACCGCGACAAGGCCAAGATCCGCGCCTTCATCGGCGCGCTGGCTCGCGGAACGGCAGCGCTCAAGCGCGACCCGAGCAAGGCGATCGACGGCCTCCTGAAGGCTAACCCCGACCTCGACCCAAAGCTCCAGCGGGCGTCGGTGGGGGTCACGCTGCCGGTCTTCCTTCCCCCTTCGGGTAAGCCCTACGGCTGGCAGGACCCGGCCGCGTGGCAGCGGTTCGCCGCCTGGATGCGCGCCAACCACCTGATTCGGCGCTCGAACGCCTCTCACGCGTTCACCAACGCGCTCCTAGCAGGCGCCGGGCTGTGACCGGGCGGGCGCCGGCCAGATAACCTGGCCCATGTGCCGCGCGCGACCCGCATCTTGCTCGCCGCCCTCTTCGCGCTGGCACTCTCCGCCGCCGCGGGCTGCGGCGGCGGGGCGTCCTCCGACCAGTCGAAGCCCGCTCAGGACCTCCTGAGGACGGCGGCCGACCGGCCCGCGCGCAGCGCAGACCTCTCGGTGGTCGCCCGGGCCACCCTCCGCGGCGGGCTCGTGCCATCCGGGCCGTTCCGGCTCTCGGTCTCGGGGCCCTACCGCTCGGGCGGCGCGGGGGCGTTGCCGAGCCTCGACTGGAAGCTGACCGGCGAAGGGGTCGGGCAGCGGCTCGGGCTACGGCTGGTTATCGCCGGTGGCGACGCGTATATCGGCTACGAGGGGCGGACCTACGCGCTCGGCCGGCGACTGGGCGGCCGGGCCGGGCGGGGCACTTCCAAGGAGCGGGGCCTCCGCCGGCTCGGGCTCGACCCCGCGAGCTGGCTGAAGGACGGGAAGGTGGGCGCCGGTCCCAGGGTGGACGGTGTCCCGACCAGGGAGGCGAGCGGGCAGCTCGACGTCGGGCGCGTACTGCACGACGTGAACAAGCTGATCCAGAGCCCGGCGGTGCGCGCCGGGTTGCCGCCGGGGACGCCGGTGCCGACGATCAGCGACCGCGCGATCGGCCAGATCGAGGACGCGGTCAAGGACCCGCGCGTCACGGTCGACGTCGGGCGCCGGGATAACATCGTCCGCCGCGCGAGCGTCCAGCTCGGCTTCAACGTCCCGGAGGACCAGCAGTCCCGGGCCGGCGGGGTCGAGGGCGGCACGCTATCGGTGGTCGTGCGGCAGGCCCACGTCAACGGCGACCAGCGCGTGGTCGCCCCCAGCGGCGCGCGGCCGCTGTCCGAGCTGCTGAGGCGGCTCCGGATCACCCCGCACCCCCTCGGGGTCGGCTTGGAGCCGCTCTAGCCGGAGGGCGCGCTCGGCTCGAGGTCGAGCGCGCAGGAGTTGATGCAGAAGCGCTTGCCGGTGGGCGCCGGTCCGTCATCGAAGACGTGCCCGAGGTGGCCACCGCAGCGCGCGCACTTCACCTCGGTACGCACCATCCCGTGGCTGTAGTCGGGCTCGAGCTCGACGTTGTCGGCAACCGCGGGCTCAGTGAAGCTCGGCCAGCCGGTGCCGGAGTCGAACTTGGCGTCCGAGCGGAACAGCTCGGCTCCGCAGGCGCCGCAGCGGTAGACACCCTCGTCCTTCGAGTACGTGTACTCGCCGGTGAAGGGCGGCTCCGTGCCCTTCTGCCGCATCACCTGGTAGCGCTCGGGGGACAGCTCCCGCCGCCACTCCTGCTCGGTCTTGTTCATCTTCGTGCTCATCTCCTCAATGCTAGGCGCCCGGGGGCTCGCGAGGACGGATCGAGACCTAGCGACGCTCGAGCAGGTGGATGTCCACCAGGAACGAGCGCGTCGCCGCTACTTCGAGCCGCTCGACCCCGCGCCCCCCGCGGCGGATCGTCGGGCGCCGGGCCGGGCCGCGCGGACGCCGCAGCACCCGCACGAGCACGAAGGTGGCCACCCCGAGCAGAAAGCCGCCGGTGGCGGCCGCGGCGGCTGCCGGGGCCGATGCGGAGGGCGGGCGCTCGATCGTCCGGGCCGGGGCGGGCACCGGCAGCGGCCGGGTCGCCGCGTCGGCTGTCGAGTCCGGCTCGTTCACGGTCCGGCGAGTCTACCCCGTGAGCCCTGGAGTCCAGCCGCCAGCGTGCGGGCGGCGCGGCGGTCACCGTCCGGAGAGCGGCTTCTCGTAGAGGCGGTAGCGCTTGACGATCCGCCCGCCCATCGCTTCCATCGCCCGGTTCATCGGCTCGTTGACCTCGAGGATCCAGCCGGTCTCGCCCCAAGTCTGGGGGGTGACGGCGGCCATGTTGAAGTGCTCGATGTAGAGGCCGGCGGCGACCCCGGCGTGCTGGTACTCGGGACGCACGCCGAGGGCGAACACCCGCACGCTGTCGATCTTCCGGCGGTACCAGAGCGCCTTGGCCCAGCCCAGCGGCAGCAGCCGCCCGTTCAGGTGCCTCAGCACCTGGTTGTAGTCGGGGAGGGTGAGCGCCGCGCCGACCGTCTCGCCGTCCTTCTCGGCGGCCATCGCCCAGTGCTCGTCGAGAATCGGCTTGAGCTCCTTCGCGTAGTGCGCGATCTCCTCGTCGGTGAGCGGAACGAACCCCCAGTTGCGCTCCCAGGCGGCGTTGTAGATCTCGACGAAGCGGCGGACCTCGTCCTCGAAGTTGCGGCGCCGCATGTGGCGGATGCGGATCCCGTGCTCGGGCTCGAGCTTGGCCGCCAGCTCCTCGAGGACGGGCAGCAGCCGCTGCTCGCGGTCGGAGATGTCGAGGTGCCACTTGTAGAGGTCCATGACCTTGGCCAGGCCGTATCCCTCGAGCAGCGTGGCGTAGTAGGGGTGGTGCCAGTTCTCGAGGATCTGCGGCGGTCGGTCGTGGCCTTCGACCAAGAGGCCGCACTCGTGGTTGGTCGAGAAGTCCATCGGCCCGACCATGCGGTCGCGTCCCCGCTCGCCGAGCCACTCCGCCGCCGCCTCGAGCAGCGCGCGGGCGATGTCCGGGTCGTCCTCGGACTCGAAGAAGCCGAACATTCCCCAGTGGTTGCCGTGGAACTCGTTGAAGCGCCGGTCCACCTGCGCGGTGATCCGCCCGACCGCCTCGCCGTCGCGCAGGGCCAGGAAGTACTCGGCCTCGGCGTGCCGGAAGAACGGGTTGCGGCGCCGGTCGAGGTGCCGCCTGCGCTCGGAGACGAGCGGGGGGACCCAGAGGGGCTCGTTACGATAGAGCCGCCACGGCAGCTTGATGAAGCGCCGAAGGTCGCGCTTTGACCGGACGCGTCGCACCTCAGGCACGGCGCGCCACTGTAGCGGGACTGCATATGCCCACCGCGATCGATCTGTTCGACAAGGCCCGCACGCACGAGCGGATCGACGAGCTGCGGGCCGCCCGCGAGCACGACCTCCTCCCTTACTTCCGGCTGCTCGAGGGGCCGGCCGGCCCGGTGGTCGAGATGGAGGGCCGCGAGCGGGTGATGCTCGGGGGCAACAACTACCTCGGGCTGACCGGCGACCCGCGGGTCGTGGCCGCCGCCCGCGACGCCCTCGAGCGCTACGGCACCGGGGTGACGGGCTCCCGCTTCATGAACGGCACCCTGCCCCTGCACCTCGAGCTCGAGCGGGAGCTCGCCGACTGGCTCGGCACCGAGGACGCGCTCGTGTTCACCGCCGGCTACCTAGCCAACGTCGGATGCATCGCCACGCTGCTCGGCCCGAGCGACACGGTGATCTGCGACGCCGGCGACCACGCCTCGATCCTCGATGCCGTCTCGATGTCCCGCGCCCGCATCCGGCCGTTCCGCCACAACCGCATGGACAAGCTCGAGCGGATGCTCGACCGCGCGGGCTCCGACGGCGGCGGGGTGCTCGTCGTGGTCGACGGCGTCTTCTCGATGGAGGGAGACCTGGCCGACCTCCCGGAGATCACGCGGCTCTGCCAGCGGCACGGCGCCCGGCTGATGGTCGACGAGGCGCACGGGGTGGGCGTGCTCGGGAAGCGCGGGACCGGCGCCTGCGAGGCCTACGGGCTCGAGGATCGCGTCGACCTCCGCATGGGGACCTTCTCCAAGTCGCTTGCCTCCTGCGGCGGCTTCATCGCCGGGCCGGGGGAGGTGATCGACTTCCTGCGCGTCCAGTCGCGGGCGTTCATGTTCACCGCCTCCGCCGTGCCGGCCGCGGTGGGCGCGGCCCTAGGCGCGCTGCAGCTGATCCGGTCGGCCGAAGGGCCCGAGCTCTTCGCGCGGGTGCTCGGCAACGCCCGCTACCTGCACCGGGGCCTCGCCGAGCTCGGCTTCGAGGTGGGAGAGCCCGCGCGCATGCCCGACGGCACGCAGCTCGTGACCCCGATCGTCCCGGTCGTGATCGGCGACGACTGGCGCGCGGTGCTGTTCTGGCGGGCGCTGTACGACGCCGGGGTGTACGTGAACGTCGCCCTCTACCCCGCCGTTCCGCGCGGCGGCGCGCTCCTTCGCACCAGCGTCTCCGCCGCCCACCGCCGCGAGGACCTCGACCGCGCGCTCGAGGCGTTCGCCCGGGTGCGCGAGTCGCTACCGGCGGCGCCGCCCGTGGCCGTGAGCCCGCCGGAGCCCGCGCCCGAGGCCGGAGCGGACGCCGCGCCCGCCGGCTCCTGACCGCCGCTCAGGCGCCGAGCGCCCGCGCCAGGGCGGTGGTGGCCGCGGCCACCACCACGACGACCAGGACGGGGGCTCGCAGCGCCAGTGCGACCACCGCGCACGCGAGGCCGACCAGGCGGGCGTCGAGCACGAGCCGGCCCTGGTCGGCGAGCGCCTCGGTCACCACGAGCGCCGACAGCAGCGACGGCGGCAGCAGCTCCACCACCCGGCCACCGAGGCCAGAGCGGTCGGTTCGCTCCCCGGCCAGCACGGGCCCGGCCGCCTTGATCGCAATTGTGGCCGCCCCGACCGCGAGGACCACGACCCAGGTCGCACTCATCGAGCCGCCCGGCCCTTCTCCTGGCGCCCGATCCCGATGAGGCACGCCCCGGCCGCCGCGAGCAGGGGCACGCCGGCCGGAGCGACGGGCGTGAGCGCGGCCGTGATGCCTCCGCCGGCCAGCGCCGCGGCCACCGCGCGCCTCGAGCGCAGCTGGGGCACGAGCAGGGCCAGGAAGAGCGCCGGGAAGGCGGCATCGAGCCCCAGGGAACGGGTGTCGCCGAGCACCTCCCCGGCGGCGACCCCCACCGCCGTGCCGGCCACCCACCCCACGTACAGCACCAGGCCGGCGCCGATCAGGACGCGGCGGGCGAACCGTCCGCCGGGACGGCTTGCGAGCGCCCAGGCCTCGTCGACGACGAGCTGGGCCTCCACCGCTCGCCGCAGCCGCCGGCCCCGAAACGCCCCGGCGGCGGCGAGGCCCATCGGCCCGTACCGGGCGTTCAGCAGCACCGCGGCGGCCACTGCGGCCGCCGTGGCCCCGCCGGCGCCGATCACCGCCACCGCGGCGAGCTGCGCCGAGCCGGCGAACGTGGTGGCCGACATGACGATGGGCGCGAGTGCGCCGAGGCCTGCGCTCCGGGCGAGCACTCCGAAGGACGCTCCAAGCAGCGCAGCCGCCACGGCGAACGGCAGCCCCGCCCGGGCCCCGTCGCGGTAGCGGAGCTGTCCTACCGGCGGCGGCGCCGGGCGCGCCGGGGCCGCACTAAAGGGCGCCTGCTCGCCGCGCGTTCGACCTCGCGCAGCTCGCGCGCTCGAGCGGACGCCACCTCGGCCGACAGCAGCCCGTTCATGCCGCCTGCCGCTTGCTCGAAGCGGCCTCCTGCTCGGACCGCAGCCGAAGTAGCTCGACCACGTCGGCCGTGGGCTCGAAGGGATCGGCCACCGCGTGTCCCGACGGTGCTGCGAACGCCGCCCGCAGCTCACCGTCGACGAAGGCGAGCAGCACGTCGCCGCTCGGGAGCGGTCGCTCATCCAGGGCCGCCAGCCGCGCCAGCGCCTCGGTGTCCTCCGCGGTCGCCGGTCTGATGGTGATGCTCATCGCCGCCTCCTCTTCGAGCGATCCGGTGGATCGGGTTCGACTCGGCTAACCATCGTTTTCAACCTGCCGGTTACTATATCACCATCAAATGTCGATTGCCAGTTATCAGTACCACTCATAAGGTGCATAAGTGGCGCCGGTCGCTCACCATCGACGGCGCTACACTCGCTACGTAATGAACGAAGACGCGGCACCCGACCCCAAGCGCGCGCCCGAGCCATTGGAGCTCGTGCAGCGCTTTGTGAACACCGCCGAGCTCGACGAGGACCGGGATGAGCTCTCCACCCCGGAGGCGCTGCGAACCTGGTTCGCCGGCGCCCGCCTGATGGCTCCGGACGAGCCGGTTACCGAGGGCGACCTGCGGCGGGCGATCGACGTGCGTGAGGGCTTGCGGGCATTGCTCCTCTGCAACAACGGCGGCGAGCTCGACCGGCTGGCGGTCGAGCGGCTGAAGCGCGCCGCGAGCCGGGCCGGCCTGAGGGTCGGCTTCGTGGAGGGGGCGCCCGCCCTCGAGCCGGACGCGACCGGGGTGGACGGTGCCCTGGCGCGGCTACTCGCGGTGGTCGCGACCACGGACGAGCCGACCTGGCGGCGGCTCAAGGCCTGCCGGCACGAGCCCTGCCGCTGGGCGTTCTACGACCGCTCCAAGAACCGCTCCGGCAAGTGGTGCACGATGGACGTCTGCGGCAACCTGGAGAAGGCACGCGCGTACCGTGCCCGCCGGCGGGGCGAGGCCACGGCATAGCCCGGAGCCCGCTGCCTTGGCATAACGTGGGGCCGCGCCCTAGTCGACGGTGTGGACCTTGAACAGGTTGGTCCCGCCCGCCTCGCCGGTCGGCAGGCCGGCGGTGATGCCGATCTGGTCGCCCTTGGTCGCGAAGCCGGCGTCGACCGCGGCCCGGGCACAGCGATCGAGGAGCTCTATCGGATCGGCGGGCTCCTCGTTCAGCTCGGCCCGCACCCCCCACAGGAGCTGGCAGCGGCGGACGACCTCTCTGCGCGTGGCCAGCGCCAGTACCGGCGCCTTCGGCCGGTAGGCCGAGATCAGACGCGCGGTGGCGCCCGTGGCCGTCGGCGAGACGATGGCCTTCAGGCCGAGCTGGTAGACGGCGCCCACCGCGCCGAACGCGATCGCGTGGTGCTGGTTGCTTGCCCGCGGGCCCCGTTCGGCGAGCCAGCGACCGTAGGGGAGCTCCCGCTCGGTGGCCTCGGCGATCGAGGCCATCATCTCCACCGCCTCGACCGGGTGGCGACCCACCGCGGTCTCGGCGGAGAGCATCACCGCATCGGTCCCGTCGAAGATCGCGTTGGCGACGTCGGTGACCTCGGCGCGCGTGGGGCGCGCCGCGTGCACCATCGACTCGAGCATCTGGGTGGCGGTGATCGTCGGGGTGGCCGCGCGCCCCGCGAGCGCGAGGATCCGCTTCTGGACCAGCGGCACCTCCTCGATCGGCAGCTCGATCCCGAGGTCGCCGCGGGCGATCATCACCGCGTCCGCCGCCTCGACGATCTGCTCGGCGTTGCGGGCGGCCTGCGGCTTCTCGATCTTGGCGATCAGCGGGGCGTCGCTCCCTCGGGAGCGCAGGTGGTCGCGCACTGGCTCGAGGTCCTCGCGGCGGCGCACGAACGACAGGGCGAACAGGTCCACCCCCATGTCGAGGCCCTCGTCGATCAACGCGATGTCGTCTTCGGAGACCGCGGGCAGCGACATCGTGACGTTGGGCAGGTTGATCCCCTGCCTCGACGCCACGACCCCCCCGACCTCGACGTGCGTGACGACCTCCCCGTCGGCGACCCCGTCTACACGTAGGCGCACCGCGCCGTCGGCGACGTAACAGACGTCTCCCGCGTGCACGAGCTCGGCGAGCCCCGTCCACGCCACCGGGAGCCGCTGCTCGTTGCCCTCGACCCGCTCGGGGGTCAGCACCACCCGGTTCCCGCGACCCAGCTCGGTGACGCCCCCGGCCACCGGGCCGATCCGGAGCTTGGGCCCGGGCACGTCGCCGAGGATCGCCACCTCGCGGTGGACGCGCTCCGCGGCGGCGCGCACCTCGGCTGCGGTCTCGGCGTGCTCGGGCGGCTCTCCGTGCGCGAAGTTCAGCCGCGCCACGTCGACGCCGGCCGTGATCATGCGCTCGAGCACTCCCGGCTGCCTCGAGGACGGCCCGATGGTGGCCACGATCTTGGTCGAGCGCATGTCGGACTGAATGTACTGACCACCAGGCCGGGCGCCCGGCCGCGGCCGATCGTCCGCCGGCCGGCGAACTTGCGGAAATGAACCAGAGGCGCTCTGAAGGAAAAGGCCGCTCTTAGCGGCTCAGCTTGCCCGCTCCCGGTTGACTCGCGCGGCCGGCTTGGCTTTAGTGGGCGCCGGCCCCACCGGATCAGACGGACGTACGGAGGAGTGGCACCGGGGGCGGTGGTAACCGGACTTGCCCCGCCGCGAAGGTGAGCCCCGCGCCAATGCTCCGCTGACGCTGGTGCACGGCCGGGGAACTGCATCCACCATCTAGACGACGCACCTGAGTGCGGGGGAGGTCTCATGGGCAACTCTGCCACGGCTGGCGCACGCGACCAGCAGCACCTTCGAGCCCTCGAGCACGCCAACCGGGTCCGATTGGCACGGGCGGAGATGAAGCGCAGGATCGCGGCCGGGACGCTGTCGGCGTCGGAGGTCGTCCTCTCCTGCCCGTGGCAAGCTCACCGGATGTCGATCAGCGAGCTGTTGATGAGCCAGAAGCGCTGGGGGAGGGCGCGTTGCCGGAGGCTCTTGCTCTCGCTGGGCGTCCCCGAGAACAAGCACATCGGCACACTCACCGAGCGCCAACGTCTCGCGCTGGCGGCGGTCCTCGCCGGTGGCCGGGACCGCGAGGGGCCGCGGCCCGAGCGGGCGTTCGTCGAGGGCCGCGCCCTCGCCGGCCGAGGATCGCCAGAGCGGGCCCTCTCGGCCGCGTGAGCGGGGCGGACGCCCGCGCTCAGCTCGGGCTGAGCTGCCGCGTCCCGAGCTCCTCGAGCCGCTCGTCGGCGGTGAGCCCGGGACCCACGGTGGCCAGCTCGAGCACGTGGCCGTCCGGATCGCGCAGGTAGATCGACTTGGAGTAGGTGCGATCGAGCACCTCTGTGCAGGGGATCCCCCGCGCGGTGAGGTACTCGCGCCAGGCCTGAAGGTCCGCCTCGCCGTCCACCGCGAGGGCGAAGTGGTGGGTCGACCCAACGCCCACCCGCCCGTCCTCGAGCCCCGGGTACTCGAGGCAGGTCACGAGCGTCCCCGGCCGCCCCAGCCGGTCGCCGAAGAACAGGTGGCGAGCGCTCGGGTCGTCGCTGTTGACCGTCTGCTTGACCAGTCGCATCCCGAGCACGTCGCGGTAGAAGGCCGCCGAGCGGTCGACGTCGCGGCTGATCAGCGTGACGTGGTGGATCCCGGCAAGATGCGGCCGGCGCGGCGGAGCCTCCACCGGAGCACCTAGAACCCCAGCCCGGTGGGCAAGGGGCTGGCACCGGAGAAGAGGAGAAACCAGGCGGCGAACACCACGAGCGCGATCCCCGCGCTCACGGTCATCACCGCCTCGAGGGCGGTCCCCCCGTGGGTGTCCAGGCCGCGGGCCTCACGGAGCTCGAGGTGCTTGCGGTTCAGCCACCCGAGCGCGGGCACGATCGCGAGGATGCTGAGCACGGCTCCGACCAGCGTCACCAGGATCGCCGTCCCGAGCGAATGGGTCGCCCCCTGGACCTGAGAGCCGATGAACAGCCAGGCCACCGGTACCCCTATCCACAGCGCGATGCCCCCGCCGAGCATGATCACGATCAGGATCAACCCGCTCAGACCCGTTCGCAGCAGGTTGCCCACTACCGCCACCCGAGGCCGCCTGACCGCCGCTTGAAGAGCTCGCGCAGGAGGTAGAAGCTGACCGCGAACACGACCGCGCCGATTATCACGAGCGCGCCGAGCACGTGGGGACCGGGGCCGAGCGCCAACACCGAGACAACCACGAAGGCCACCGCCCCGGAGAGCAGGGTCGTGTGCGAGCGAAACCCCCCCAGGTGCTCGCGCACCGAGAGCTCGAGGCCGCCGAGCGCGGCGATCGCGATCCCCGCCCCGAAGCGGGCGCGGCCACCCGAGTTCCAGGTTGCGAGACCCCAGCCCATCAGCACGATGCCGACCAGCGCGAGAAGCTCGGTGAGCGGAAAGCTGCCCCAAAGGGCGGGGGGGCGCTCGTCCATCCCAGGTCGACCGGGGCGGCGCCGGCGCCGGACGGTCGCGACTCTGTCGCCGGTCGCTCGGGTGCGCCGGGCGGCGTCCGCGTTCTTGCGCGGCGTGGCCTGGCGGTGGGCGTCGCCGGCCCGCTTGCGGCTGCGCCTACCCACGAGCGGTCACCGCCGGAGCTTCGTTCCCGAGCGGAGGAGCCGAGCGGCGCCTGTACCGGTGGGGGACGGGGTCACGGCCGGGGCCGCGGCCCCGCGGCTAACGGACAGCCCGAGGAGATCCGTACGCGCCACCAGTTCATCAGCATGCCGAGTAGCCCCCACTTCGGGCGCACGTGCCAGTGCTTGCATCCCGGCTCGCCGATGACCTCGTTGCCGACGCGCACCCAGCGGTGCCGCTCGGGCTCCAGCAGCATCTCCTCGATCAGACGTCTGTTCTGCTCCTCCACGTAGGTGCGCTCGCTGAACGCGCGCCGGGTGTCGGCAACCCTGCCGGCCAGCTCGTCGCGCAGCTGCTCGAGCTCGGCCAGGGGCAGGATCCGCGGACCCCCACGCGAGTCGACCGACCACTCGAAGCCCTGTCGCGGCCAGGTCGAGCAGAACAGCTGGGTCAGCTCATCCTCCAACCTGGCGATCTGGTCGAGCAGCGAGCGGCGGGCACCCCGCTCGTCGGGCCTTGTCCGCGGGACGAGCGGTGCGGTCGGATGCGACGGGGCCGCTCGCGTGCGCTCGAGAACGTCAGGCACTGCCTCTCCCCAGCGTCGACTCGGGCGAACTGTACCAGCGGCGGGGGTCCGAGTCAGCTCCCTGGGGACGCCGTCAGGATGGCGTCTGGAGCGTCTCGAGGGTGGTCCAGAGGGCCTCCTCGACGCTGATCGCCGGCACCCCCTTGACCCGCACGGCGGCGATAACCATGCGCTCGCTCGCCGGAGTCACGCCGCACTCCTCGGCCAGGTCGGCGAACAGCACGGCGAGCGAGCGTCGCTCGTCGGCGATCAGGATCTGGCCGGAGGAGAGCGGGCGGCCGGACCCGGCCAGGCGCTCCCCCGGGCGGGCAAGCCGTAGCCCGAGGGCGTCGCCCACCCGGTCGGCGTCGAAGGCGATGACCGGCACGCCGGTCTCGGCCACGGCGATCGTGAGCGCGTCGTCGAGGAGGCTCCGGCTGCGAAAGCCGCCGTGGGTCAGGCGCTCCACGGCGACCCGCTCGGCCGGAGTCCGGTGGGTATCGGGGTCGATTCCGACCTGGCGGAAGAACACCCGGTAGGCCCAGGGGATGGGGTCCTGGCGCATGTGGACGACCCGCGCCCCGGTGTAGCGGTCGCTCAGCGCGCGGAGCCGCCGACGGACCGCCCGCGGGGTGCGACGCGGCCCGTGCTCGACGCGCACGTAGCGCAGCCCGAGCTCGGGGAACTCGGCGGCCAGCTCGTGCTCGATCCACCCCTCGCGAGGCTCGACCTCGGCCATGCTCAGCCGCTCCCGGGCCGCCGGTCGATCGCGGCCTGCCGGCGTAGCAGTTCGCGCGCGTTCGAGCGGAGCTGAGCCTCGGTCAGGTTCCCGAGCAGGGTGTGGAGCACGCGGCCGCCGCGCAGCGCGAACACGGTCGTCGGGCAGCCGCCCACCCGGTAGAGGTTGACCACCGCACCGTCGCGGTCGAGGCCCACCGGCTCACGCCAGCCCCGTCGCTCCACGATGAGCCTGACCTCATCCCGCGGCTTGCGGCTGAAGTAGACGGCCGCGAACGAAACGCCCGGCACGCTGCGTCGCATCCGCTCGACCCGGTCGACCTGGGGGAAGCAGTCCGCCCCGCGGTCGAAGACGAAGGTGAGCACGAGCGGACGCCGCCACAGCTCGCAGACGTTCAGCACCTGGAGGGAGACCACGTCGCAGGCCGGCACCGGGCCGGCATCCTTCGGGCAGCCCCGCCTCTGGCACACGTTGGCGCCACCCGTCAGATCGCCGGTCGCGAGCGGCGCCGCGAAGGCCCGAAGCCGCGTGCCCCGCTCGGGCCCGCGCAGCCCGCGGCCGGTATTGGGGAGCGCGGTGGTGAACAGCAGCACGCCGATGCCCATCAGCATCACGATCCCGACCAGCCATGCATACCGACTGGTCGGCCGCGGGGGCCTCGGAGGGGCCGGCTCCGGCTCCGGCTCGAGCCGGTCGCGCTCCTCGAGTCGCTCGCCGGCGCTGCGCCCATCGGCGGCCGCCCCGCCGAGGTCGCCGAAGCGGTCCTCGCCCTCGCTCACCGGCGGCCAAGGGCTAGGCGCCGCCGCGCCCGCGACGCAGTGCGAGGAAGCGCGGGGCGCGCGGGCCGCCGACGGCCGAGGCCCGCACAACCGGGCGCCGGCGCCGCGGCCACCCCGACGCCCGGGGCCCATCCCGGCCGGCGCGCGCTCGCCTGCGGAGCTGGCGGGCGAGCGGGCGCGGGTCGAGGTCGCGAACCCGGAAGGGGCCGTGCTGCTCGGCCCACATCAGGGCCGCGGGGAGCACCAGCATCACGCCGAGCAGCGACACCGTGAGGTCGAGCACGGTCACGATCCCGAAGTCGCGGAGCATCCTGATGTCCGAGGCGATCAGCACGGCGAAGCCGGCGATCGCGGTGATCCCGGACGCGAGCACCGCGGCCCCGGTGGAGGCGTATGCGAGCTCGATCGCCCGGGCCGGGCGGGCGCCAGCCCGCCGCTCGTCGACGTAGCGGGCCGAGAGCAGCACGCTGAACTCGGTAGACACCGCGATCACCAGCGCCCCGAGCGTCACCGACATCGGGTTGAGCTCGACCGACAGCGGTCCTGGCAGCAGACCGAGCAGAAACAGCACCCCGCCGGACCAGCCGGTGGCCAGGGCGATCGGGATCAGCGGGACCGCCGCGGCGCGTCGCGAGCGCCGCACCGCTAGCAGCACCAGGAACACGCCGATGAGCGCGGCGAGCAGGGTGAGGGCGCGCCGCCCCGCCGACGCGAGCTCGGCGTTCGCCTCCGCGGCGAGCACCGGGAGGCCGACGAGCGCGGCGTTCACCCCTGCCGGCGGGTGGAGGTGCCGCCTGATGTCGTCGATCACCCGCTTCTGGCGGTCGAGGGGCATCAGCCGGATGCCGAAGGCGAGGTTGGCCGTGCGCCGATCGGACGAGACCACGCCCTGCGAGAAGTAGGGGGGCACGGCCGCGAGCAGGCCGCGCACCGCTCGCTGCGAGCGCGCGCCAGTCGAGCTGAAGATGTCGGGAAGCGAGAGGGCCGGGCAGAGCTCGGGTGGATTCGTCGGCTGGGCGCAGCTCTTGCCGGGTCGGTAGCCGCCGTCGGCCAGGACGCGCTGCTCGAAGCGCGTCATCCAGGCCACGACCTCCGGCCGGGTGATGTCGTCCGCGCGGACGGTCACGTCGAGCTCGCCCGAGACGCCGGTTTCACGCTGGAGCTCGTTCACGTCCCGAAGCGCCTCGAGGTTCGACGGCACGAGCTCACGGACGTCCGAGACCACGCCGGTCTGCGTGTCCGCGGCCCAGCCGGCGATCGCCACGAGCAGGCCGACCGCCAGCACCTTTCGCGGACGGGCGATGGCGTAGCCGAGCGCCCGCCAGGCGCCGCTCGCGATGCTCTCCCAGACCCGCCTGGCGGCCACCACCGCGGCGAGCTGGCGCGCTCCCGCCCGTACGCGCGGCAGGGCGGGCGGGAGGTCGGCGGGCCGGGGCCGCCGGGGGGAGAAGCGGGCGAGGGCGGCGAACCCGGCGGTCAACGCACAGCCGAGCGCGAGCGCGATGCCGAGCACGAGCAAGGCTCCGAAGCCCCGGACCATCGGCACCGGCGACAGCAGCAGTACGAGGAAGCCGACAGCCGTGGCTAGGCCGGCGGTGGCGATCGTGGGCCCGCCGGCGGCGGCGGCCGCGCCGGCGAGCTCTGCCCCCGCGGCGTCGGGGCGCGTGGCACGCTGCTCGTCGAACCGGGCGTGGAACTGGATCGCGTAGTCCACCCCCAGGCCGATCAGCACCGGGAGGACCGCGATCGACGCCATGGTCAGGTTGCCTCCGGCCAGCGACAGGGCACCGAACGTGATCGCCGCGGCGGCGAGGGCGAGCGCTAGCGGGAGCAGCCGCAGGCGCGTCCGGAACACGAGCCCGAGGGTCGCCGCCATGACGAGCAGCGCCGCGACCAGGAGCACGACGATCGAGTGCTGGACCGCGTCGGCCAGACCCTCGGCCACGACCGGCACCCCGGTGACGACGTAGCGCGCCCCGTTCCGGGGAGCGAACGCGGGCGCGCGGGCGGCGTCCTCGAACAGGCCGAGCGCGCGCCGGCGCTCCGCGTCGGACAAGGTCGGCCGCATCCGCACCTGCACGAGCGCGGCGTCCGGGCTCGGGAAGAGGTAGGCGAACTTGGACTTCGGGACGCCCAGGCGGCCGCCCTGGGTGTCGAAGACGAGGGTGGATACGAAGTCGGGGTTGTCGATCGAGGGGATGCTGGTGAGCCCGTAGCGCAGGGCGAGCTGCAGCGCCCGCTGGGTGAACTGGTGCTGGACGGCGCGGGCGGCCGCCGCCCCCGCGCGCGCCTGCTCCGCCCGCGACGCGCCCGACCGGGCGGCGCGGCGGCGCTCCACGGCCGCCGCCCGGCGGGCCACGGCCGCGCTCGCCGCCTGCTCGCGGGCGAACCGGTCGGCGATCTGGCCTGCAGCGGTGTTGATGAACGTACCCGGGCCGTACACGACCTTGGCCGGGTGAAGGCGCGCGATCTCCCGGCAGACGGGCGGGAGGGTGCGCAGGCCCTGCTTCGGCACGTTCCCGGAGAGGCAGCCCTCGAGGCGAAGGAGCCGCCCGAGGTCCGAGGTCAGCACGGTGCGCTGCAGGTTGCCCTTCACGAGGACGACCACCGCCTCGTCTCCGAACTGGCGGCGGAAGCGCTCGGTGTCCTTGAAGGTGGGCGAGGAACGATCGACGAGCGTGTCGATCGCCGCGCTCGGCTCGAGTCGCAGGGCGAGCGCCGCCCCGGCGAGGGCGAGCACCGCCAGCGCGACGAGCACCGCGATCGGCCGCCGGGCGGCCGCGCCTGCCACCGCGCCGAACAGCTCCCGGCGAGCCGGCCGTTCCGGCCGCCTCCCGTTCTCGGGCGGCGCTGGCACCGGCTCAGCTTAATGCCGGGCCGGCTACCGGTTGCTGGTTGCTACTCCATCCCGAGCGGCCCCTGCGCCTCCCCGGAGAGGAACTGGCGGACGAACTGGTTGTCCGAGTTGAACAGCTCGCTGGCCGGACCGGACTCGACGATGCGCCCCTTCCAGAGCACCGCGATGTAGTCGGCCACCCGGCGGGCGGACATGATGTCGTGGGTGATCACCACGTAGGCCCCGCCGTTCTCCTCGTGGACCTCCTGGATCAGCTCGCACAGCAGCGCGGTCCGCACCGGGTCGAGGCCGGAGTCCGGCTCGTCGAAGAGCACGATGTCCGGGTCGAGCACCAGCGCCCGGGCGAAGCCGGCGCGCTTTCGCATCCCCCCCGAGAGCTCGTTCGGCATCTTGTCGGCGGCCCCCAGGAGCCCGACCTCCCTCAGCCGGCGCATGACGATCTCCCGGATCTCGTCCTCGGCCTTGTCGGTGTGCTGACGCAGCGGGAAGGCCACGTTGTCGAACAGGTTCATCGACCCGAACAGCGCGCCGTCCTGGAACAGCACCCCGAAGCGCTTGCGCATCTCGAACAGGTCGTCGTCGGCCATGTTCGGGACCGAGTCGCCGAACACGAGCACGTCCCCCTCGTCCGGGTAGAGCAGCCCGACCATGTGCTTGATGCAGACCGACTTCCCGGTCCCCGAGGGGCCGAGGATCATCGAGATCTGGTTGTCCGGGATGCCGAGGTTCAGCCCGTTCAGGACCCTGTTGCGGCCGAACGCCTTCACCACCTCGACGAACTCCACGACGTCCGTCGAGCCGTGGTCGCGCTTGCGGCCGGTGTGCCAGCGGTACGGGTCGTCCTCGCGCTCGGGCTCGGCGACGACCCGGGCGCGCCCGGTCCCCGCCGTCGCCTCCGGTGATCCGGCGCCCTCGGGCTCGTCGTGGTAGGCCTCCTCGGGCTCGGAGGGCTCCTGATCCTCGTAGCCGTCCCCCGCCGGCGGCTGCTCCCGCGTGGCAGGCTCCTCGGCGGGCGCTGGGCCCTCGTCGGCGGCCTGCTCCTCGGGCGGCGCCTCGCCCTCGAGCTCCGACGGTCGAAGCGGGCGCCCCCAGGGCGGGTCGTGCTGGTGCTCGTCCGGCATCTCCTTCTCCTTCATCCCTCCGGAGTCAGCCGCCGATCGGCGCCCTCGGGTTGGACCCCCAGAAGATCTGGGTCCCAACCATACCCACGAGGTGCACCATCACGGTGTTGAGCACCATGGACTTGGCCGTAGCCGTGCCCACCCCCACTGGTCCGCCGCTCGCCGTGTAGCCGTAGTAGCACCCCACGAGCACGATCACCGTGGCCATGGCCATGCCCTTGATGAGGCTGTACAAGAGGTCGGGCGGGTTCTGGAACATCCAGAAGTTCAGGAAGAAGCCGCCCGAGGAGACCTCCCCGATCTGCTGGACCACCGCCAGATAGGAGGCGAAGAAGCCCGCCCCCACGGCGGCGATGTACAGGAACGGGAGCACGAGCCAGGCGGCGAGGAGGCGCGTCGAGCACAGGAAGGTGAGCGACGGGATGCCCATCACCTCGAGCGCATCGACCTCGTCCGAGATTCGCATCGCCCCGATCTCGGCCACGAGGCCCGTCCCCACTTTGGCCGACATCATGTAGCCGAACGCGTAGGGCATGACCTCGCGCAGGTCGCACCACGCCGAGAACACGCCGGCGTAGGCGGGGGATCCGATCGAGCGGTTGAAGTACGCACCCTCGATCCCGCAGGTCAGGCCGAGGATGAACGCGAGGCCCCAGATGACGAGGGCCGACCCCACGATCAGGATCCCGGCCTGGCGCAGCGCCTCGCCAAAGAAGCGGAAGACCCGCAGGTCGAACACCTCCGCGACCACCCGGGCGCAGAACTTGGCGATGTCGCCGAACGACGAGATCCAGTCGCGGGGAACGGAGAGCCAGGTCGCGCCCATCTACTTGATCACCGAGATCTCCGGATGGGTGGCGAGCAGCGTCTGGGTGAAGACGTAGTTGAACGCGAAGATCCCGAGGAAGGCGATCACCACCCCCTGGTTCACCGCGCGCCCCACCCCCTCCGCGCCGCCGGAGGCGGTCATGCCCTTGTAGCAGGAGACGATGGCGACGATCGCCCCGAACAGCGCGGTCTTGACCACCGAGCCCCACAGGTCGGTGGTCGAGGCGTTGTTCAGCAACGTGGCGAAGAACGGCCCGATGGGGGCGTGGAAGGTCAGGGTGGCGAGGACGCCGCCGAAGATGCCGAAGATCAGCGCGTAGATGTCGAACAGCGCGGTGACGATCATCAGGGCGAGGAAGCGCGGCACCACGAGGTTCTTGATCGGGTCGACGCCCAGGACCTGGAGTGCGTCGAGCTCCTCGCGGATCTTCCGGGCGCCGAGGTCGGCGGTGATCGCCGTGCCGCCCACCCCGGCGAGGATGACCGCCGAGGCGATGGGCGCGAACTCGCGTATGGACGAGAGCACGAAGAACCCGCCGAGCCGGTCGATCGCGCCGAAGAGCACGAGGAAGTTGCCGGCCTGGAGGCCCGGGGCGCCGTAGCCGAAGGCGATCGTGGTGATCGTCAGCGGGAGCCAGCAGAGCCGCAGCAGGAACATGAACTGCTGCACGAACTCCGTGCCGTACGGGTACGGCGCACGCACCGCGGAGACCAGCGTCTTCCCGGTGAGGATCATCATGTCCCCGACCTGCTCGAGCAGGTTCTTGGTCGGCAGGAAAACCCGGTCCGCCGCTGCCCGAACCACTAGCGCTCCTCCCTGCAGGGGACACGGGCGTCCCCTGCGACCACTTCTGGCCGGGAAGCCTAAGGCATCGGCCAGAGGGGTGCCAAACCGCAACCGGCGAGCTCGCGGACGCGTTGGATTCCGCTTCAGATGGCGGTTTGGGGCCGCTCCGCCGGGCCGGCGAACCGGGACTTGGGCCCGACCCCCCGTGGTATGTTCAGCCGGCTTTGGAGGGCAGGAGAGCCCAGGGCTGGTCGTCCCTCCGTGGCCCCGGCGGCGCGGCGACGCTCGCCATAGCCGCCGCCCTGGCGCTCGCCGGCTGCGGGGGCGGCCAGCGCCAGGACGCCCGCGAGCCAAAGGGCACCTTCAAGGTCCGCGTCGTGCGCGCCAGCTTCCCAAGCCGCCAGACGCTGGCCCGGGGCTCGCACCTGACGATCACGGTCCAGAACGCGAGCGCGAAGACGATCCCGGACATCGCGGTCACCCTCCGGGGGCTCGACTACCGGACGAGCCAGCCCGGGGTGGCCGATCCGTCCCGCCCGCGCTTCGTGATCAACGGCGTCCCGAAGATGGTCGCGGGGTTCCCAGACGCCCAGGAGGACGCGCCGCCCGGGGGCGAGACCGCCTACGTCGGCACGTGGGCGCTCGGCGCGCTCCGCCCGGGCGCCGAGCGCACCTTCCGGTGGGGGCTCACCGCGGTCAAGGGCGGCCCGTTCCGGATCACCTACGTTGTGGCGGCCGGCCTCAACGGCAGGGCCAGGGCGGTGGACGAGAACGGCTCCACGCCGTCGGGCGCGTTCACCGGGACCGTCTCCACCACGCCCGCGAAGACCAGGGTCGCGAACGACGGGCACACGATCGTGCCCGAGCAGTAGCGCCGCTACGCCGGCGCCGCCCGGACCCCGGCCCTCGCCTCCTCCTCGACCAGCTCCTCCTCGGGCTCCTCGTCGGGCGGCGTTCCTCCCGATTTCTCGGAGAGGGCGATGACCTCGTCGGGCGAGCGCTCCTTCGGGATGAAGCCCGACTTCATCCCGAAGTAGACGGCCTGCGGATGGTGGGCGACGATCGCCACCGTCGACTGCTCGGGCTCGAGGGCGTAGCCACCGGACAGGCGGATGCCGATTCGCGAGAAGCCGAGCAGCCGCTCCACCTTGACGTGCTCCTCCTGGTCGGGGCAGGCGGGGTAGCCCCAGGAGTAGCGGCGGCCCTGGTCGGGGGCGATCCCGAGATCACGCCGAACCACCGAGTGGAGCCACTCCGCCATCCCCTCGGCCGCCTGGACGGCGAGGCCGTGGACGAACAGCTGCTCGGCGAACTCGCCCTCGCGCTCGAGGCTCTGCACGAGCTCGGTGGCCCTCGGCCCGACCGTCACCGCCTGGATCGGCGCGACGTCGCGCTCGCCGGAGTCGATCGGCCGGTAGAAGTCGGTCAGGCAGATGCGGTCGTGCCGGGGCTGGCGGGGGAAGACGAGTCGCTCGATCTCGCGGTCGCGGTCCTCCGGGTCGAACACCACGAGCTCGTTGCCGTCGGCGGCCACCGGGAAGTAGCCCAGCAAAACCCGGGGCTCGAGGTAGTCCTGTGCGCGCCACATCCGGCGCAGGCGCGGCATGAAGTCGTCGTTCACGAGCCGCTCCCACTCCTCGCCCTTCACGCCGCGCCCGCCCCAGTGGAGCTTGAACAGCACGTGGAGATCGAGGTGCGGGAAGACCTCGTCCAGATCGACCGGCAGCTCGCACACACCCCAGAACGGCGGCTCGGGGACGGGGAGGTCGGTGCGCGCCGAGGAGCGAACCGAGGCGTCGGTCACGGGTGGGGCGTCGTCCACCTTCTCGCCCTGCTCGCGCAGCTTGCGCGCCTCGGAGCGGGTGCGCTCGATCAACGCCGCCCGAGCCTCGTCGTCGATCAGCGCGTCCATCGTGTCGAGCCCCTGGAACGCGTCCCGGCAGTAGAAGACGCCGGGCTCGTAGATCTCGTCGGATTCCCCGCCCTTCGGGTAGAGGATCCGCCGGCCGAAGTCGCGGTTGATCGCCGCCCCGCCGACCAGCACCGGAAAGCGAAGCCCGCGCTCGTGCAGCTCCCGGACGCAGATCGGCATCTGCCTCGAGGTCGAGACGAGCAGCGCCGAGAGGCCGATGGCGTCGGCCTCGTGCTCGACCGCCGCGCCGATGATCGCGTCGACCGGCACCTGCTTGCCCAGGTCGATCACCGTGTAGCCGTTGTTGGTCAGGATCGTGTTGACGAGCGACTTGCCGATGTCGTGCACGTCGCCGAACACGGTCGCGATGACCACCTTGCCCTTGGTGTGCCCCTCGATCCTCTCGAGGTAGTTCTCGAGCCGGGCCACCGCACGCTTCATCACCTCCGCCGACTGGAGGACGAAGGGCAGGATGAGCTCGCCGGCCCCGAACTTGTCGCCCACCTCCTTCATGGCGGGGAGCAGCACCTCGTTCAGCGTCGGGATGGGGCCAATCTTCTCGACCGAGCGGTCGATCCAGTCCTCGACCCCCTCCTTCCGGCGGCGCAGGATGTGCCAGTGGAGCGCCTCCTCGGGCTCCATCCCCTCGGTCGGATCGGCGCCCTCGTCCGCGGCCTCCTCACCCTTCTGCTCGAAGTGGGCGATGAACCGCTCGAGCGCGTCGTCGCGGCGGTTGAACACGAGGTCGTCGGCCAGCACCCGCTCCTCCTCCGGAATCTCCGGGTAGGGCGTGATGTGGTTGGGGTTCACCATCGCCAGGTCGAGCCCGGCCTCCACGCAGTGGTGGAGGAACACCGAGTTGAGGACGGCGCGGGCGGGGGGCGAGACCCCGAAGCTCACGTTCGAGACCCCGAGCGAGGTCTTGACCGCGGGGATCTCCGCCTTGACCCGGCGGATGCCGGCGATCGTCTCGACGGCGGAGGGCTTCCACTCCTCGTCGCCGGTGGTCAGGGTGAACGTCAGGCAGTCGAAGATCAGGAGCTCGGGGTCGAAGCCGTGGTCCTCCACGGCGATGTCGCGGATGCGCTTCGCGACCTCCACCTTGCGCTCCGCGTTCTTCGCCATTCCGTGCTCGTCGATCGTCAACGCGATCAGCGCGGCGCCGTGGGCCTTGGCGAGCGGGATCACCCGATCGGCCTTCTCCCGCCCGGCCTCGAGGTTGATGGAGTTGACGATCGCCCGGCCGGGCATCTGCTCGAGCGCGGCCTGGATCACCGCGGGCTCGGTCGAGTCGATCTGGATCGGCGCCGGCTGCGTGAGCGAGATGCGCTTCACCACCTCGCGCATCTGGACGTCCTCGTCCTGGCGCTCGGTGAGCGCGACGCAGACGTCGAGCACGTGGGCCCCGCCCCCGACCTGGTCCTCGGCCACCGATACGAGGCCGTCGTAGTCCTCGGCCAGCAGAAGCTCCTTGGCCTTGCGCGAGCCCTGCGAGTTGACCCGCTCGCCCACCAGCGTGGGGCGCGGCTCCTGGACGAGCTGGGTGGCGGTCATCATGCTCGATACCAGCGGCGGCGCCGGTGCGGGCCGGGGCTCGGGCGTCCTGTCGCCGACCCGCTCGACGAGCGCCGCGATGTGCTCCGGCGTCGTGCCGCAGCAGCCGCCCACGATCGACACGCCGTAGCGCTCGACGAACTCGCCGAGCACGCCGGCGATGTGGTCGGGGGTCTCCGGGAAGATCGTCTCGCCGTTCGGCCCCTGTAGGGGAAGGCCGGCGTTCGGGATGCAGTGCACGGGCACCGGCGAGTGCTCGGCCAGGTAGCGGATGGCGTCGCGCATGTTCTCCGGACCGGTCGAGCAGTTCAGGCCGATGATCTGGACGTCGAGCGCGGACAGGGTGGCGAGCACGGCCTGGATGTCGGTGCCGAGCAGCATCTTGCCGCCCTGCGGGAGCAGTGACACCGAGCACTGGATCGGGAGGGCGCGGCCGGCCTGCCTGAACGCCTCGCGCGCGCCGAACACCGCCGCCTTCACCTCGAGGATGTCCTGCGCCGTCTCGACGATGATCAGGTCGGCGCCGCCCTCGACCAGGCCGCGGGCCTGCTCGGTGAATACCTCGTAGAGCTCCGGGAACGTGATCCTCCCGAGCGTCGGATCGTCGCTTGCCGGGAGCTGCCCGGTCGGGCCGATCGAGCCGGCGACGAAGCGGGAGTCGCCGGCCGCCCGCCGGGCGATCTCGGCCGCCTTGCGGTTGATCTCGAGCGTGTGCTCGCCGAGCCCCCACTCCTCGAGCTTGAGGCGCGAGGCCTGGAACGTGTCGGTCTCCACCACCTGGGCGCCGGCCTCGAGCATCGACTCGTGCACGCCCTCGATGACGTCGGGGCGGTGAAGCACGAGCGCCTCGTGGCACTTGCCGCCCAGCCCGCCGTAGTCCTCCGGGGTCAGGTTGAACTGCTCGAGCGTCGCCCCCATGCCGCCGTCGTAGACGACGACGCGAGACCGGACGGCATCCATGAAGTCACGCGAGGCCAAGACAGTAAGGCTACCTAGTGGCCGAACCTTGACACCGGCGTGGCAGGGTTCGGGCGGGTCCCGGGGCAAGCGCCGCGGCGGCGGGCGGCAGCGGGGTCGTCAGGCCTCGAGCTCGGCCGCGTCGGGCGGGCGCCGGGTGCGCGCGAGGCGCACCGGAGCGGCGTGCAGGACGCGCGTCCGCATGTCCCGCCACGTCATGCCCTCTCGCAGCAGGGCCGGCATCCCCAGCACCAGCGCGGTGCAGATCTCCACGGCCTGGAGGATGATCCCGTACGCCAGGGCGTCGGCCTTCCCCACGCCGTAGGCCGAGAGGACCGCCACGCAGGCCGCCTGGAAGACTCCTAGGTTCGACGGGGTGGCCGGCAGCGCGGCCGTGACGTTGACCGCGAAGAGCACGGCGGCCGCCGCGCCGAGGCCCGCCCGGTCGTCGAGGCCGAGCGCGATCAGAAGCGCATAGCACGCCATCCACTGGAGCCCCCAGGCGCTGAGCTGCACGACGAGCGCCCACGCGCCGAGACGCGGGTTGCGGAACACCTGGAGCCCGCGCCGCACCTCGACCATCGTCCGGCGCGCGATCGCGACCGCCTGCCGGAGGTGGCCGGAGGGCGGGGAGCGGCGCTGACCGAGAAGCCACGGCGAGGCGAGCATCAGGACGAGCAGCACGACCGGGACCATCGTGCCGATGACCAGGGCGTCCTCGTTTCCCCGGAACAGCCCCACGGTGGCGAACATCACCGAGCCGAGCGCCCCGAGGGCGAGGATGTTGAGGAGGGTCTGCGACACGAGCGTTCCGAGCACCACCGGGAAGCGGTCGCGCATCCTGCCGAGACGGCGCGCCACGATCAGCGCGCGCGACGGCTCGCCGAGCCGCGCCGGGAGCGTGGCCGACATCAACACCCCGATCATCGTCCCCCGGACTGCGTCCCGGCGGCGCACGGGCGTGCCGGGCAGCGCGGCGCGCAGTATCGCGTGCCAGGCCTCGGCGCGGACGAGCATCGCGAGCGACATCACCACCAGCGAGACGAGCACCCACACCGGTGTCGCCGCGAGCACCGCGTGCCCGATCAAGCCCAGCCCGATCCGATCGAGGGCGAGCGCCCCGAGGCCCGCGGCCGCGGCCGCTCCGGAGACGAGGCCGACCCGCCTCGTGATGCGCCGGCGCGAGCGCTCCGGGCGCACCCGCGGCTCGAGCGAAGGCAGGCGTCGCGGGCGCTCGGCGGCGCCGGGCTCGGCCGCCAGGAGGCCGGCTCGAGCGGCGGCCGAGCGCACCCGGCCCTCGGGCCGCGGCAGCGCCAGCGCCTGCTCGTAGACCTCGGTGACCTCACGGGCCACCCTCGGCCAGGCGAACCGCTCGGCCCGCTCCTGCGCCGCCACCGACATCGCCTGCCGGCGCGCCGGGTCGAGCGCCAGGGCGCGCAGCGTCTCCGCCAGCTCGACCGGCTCGCCGGCGGGCACCAGCATCCCGTCGACCCGGTCGCGCACGACGTCGCGATACCCCGCGATGTCGGAGGCCACGACCGGGGTGCCCGAGGCGAACGCCTCGGTGATGACCATCCCGAAGCTCTCGCCCCCCAGGGAGGGCGCGGACAGGATGTCCGCCTCACCCAGCAGCCGCCACTTCTCGTCGTCACTGACCCGCCCGGCCACCTCGACCCCGTCGGGATCGAGCAGCAGCGGGTTGACCTCCTCACGGGCCGGGCCGGCGACCACGAGCCTCGCGGCCACGCCCGCGCCGCGCAGGGCCTCGAACGCGCGCAAGAGGACCGGGAGCCCCTTCCGCGGATCGGTGCGGCCGACGAACAGCAGCGTGAGCTCACCGCCGTCGCGCTTTGTCGGCCGGGCGGCGGCCAGGTCGACGCCGTTCGGGATGACCTGGTAGCGGCCGCCGTAGAAGCGCCGTGCCGTCCACGCCGCCGCCTCCGAGACCGCGATGCGGCCGTAGAGCTTGCGGTAGAGGCGCCGGGCGGCGAGCACGTTCGCCGGGATCCCGTTGGCCAGCCGGCCGGTGGAGTAGCTGTGGAAGGTGCCGACCACCGGCGGCCGAGACTCCTCGACCGCCACCCAGCTGAGGACGGGCGCGTTCGGCTCGTGGACGTGCACCACGTCGAAGCCGCCGTCCCGCACGGCGCGCCCGAGGATCGACACCGCCCCGGGCGTGAAGTTCAGGTTGGACACGGCGCCGTTGGCCGGAATGCCGATCGTGCGGCCGAGCGGAACGACGTAGTCGGACAGCCGGCGGCGCTGCGGCCGAGCGCCGCGGTGGAGGACACGCGCCAGCCGGTCGTCGGGGTCGTACGGCGCGAACAGCCGTACGTCGTGGCCCTGGCGGAGGAGCTCCTCTGCGAGGGCCTCCACGTGCCTTCCCACGCCGCCCGGATACGTGTACGAGTACGGCGAGACGAGCCCTACGCGCACCAGGCCATCCTAGCGGCAGCCCCATCCGCCAAACTTGGGGCCGGGATGCCCCGCGGGAACTTCGTAAAGCTCACCTTCCTGAAGGTACATCCGGCGTGGCGGAGCCGCACCGCGGAGGAACGGGCCGCGGACAAGCGGGAGTTCGCCGCCGCCTGCGAGGAGTTCGCGGCCGACCACTTCCTGCGGGCGTACTCGCTGGTCGGCACGCGGGGCGACTGCGACCTCATGCTGCGCGCGGTGTGCCCCACGCTCGAGCCCATCCACGAGCTGCACGTGCTGCTCAACCAGAGCGGCCTGATGCGGCACGCCGACATCGCGTACTCCTACCTGGCGATGACCCGGCCGTC
>DASQXU010000452.1:0-3300 GCA_035639555.1 Thermoleophilaceae bacterium | reverse complement strand
GGCCACGTCGACAAGACCAGGCAGGGCCTCTTCCTGTTCAACTACTTCGTGGCCGACGACCGCGCGGTGGCGCTCGAGCTCTGGGACTACCTCGCCGGGTGGTACCAGCTCGAGCTCGGGCTCGACAACTCCACCCTGCTCGTCCCGCTCGACGGCGAGTCGGACTACGTGGCGGTCAACAACGCGCGCTTCGACGAGGGGCTGCCCAGCGTCATCGCGCGTCAGATGTCGAAGAAGAGCTTCAGGAGCTACGTGCAGGCCAACCTGGAGGCGAATCGGGTGGGCGCGATGCCGATCCTGTATCGGCTGGCTTGATGCAAAGCGCCGGCATCTTGATGTACCGACTTAAGAGCGGTGAGCCCGAAGTCCTGCTCGTCCACCCGGGCGGCCCGTTCTGGGCGAAGAAGGACCTGGGCGCGTGGTCGATCCCGAAGGGCGAGTACGAGGAGGGCGAGGATCCGCTCGCGTGCGCTCTGCGCGAGTTCGAGGAGGAGCTGGGCGCTCCGCCGCCGGCCGACGCGCTGGTCCCGCTGGGCAGCGTCAGGCAGGCCGGCGGCAAGCTCGTGACCGCCTATGCCGCCGAAGGCAACCTCGACCCGACGGGCGTGCGCAGCAACCCGTTCACGCTCGAGTGGCCGCCGCGCTCGGGCGTCATCCGCGAGTTCCCCGAGATCGACCGGGCCGAGTGGCTACCGCTCGCCGAGGCGCGCCGGAAGATCAACCGCGCGCAGGCGGTGTTCCTAGAGCGCCTGGGGGAGAGGCTCGAGGCCGCTACGCGGCCGGAGCGTCCACCTCGCGGGGGGCGGTGACCTTGCCGTCGGCCACCGTCCAGATGGCCATGACGGCCATGCGCTCAACCGAGCCGTCGTGGCGGTGGAGCGCCAGGGTGTAGGCGACGACCACGCGGTCGTCGACCGCGAAGAGCTCGTCGAAGTCCGGTCGATCGATGCTCGCGTACCACGAGACCGCTCTAGAAAGCGGAATCCGACACCGGGGAACCCCCGACTTCGATCTCATAACCCGAAGGTCGCGGGTTCGAATGCCGAGCGATAGCGGGGGGCGGGCAACGCGTCGCGCAGGGTGATCGCGGCGGCACACGGGCCCGTGTCTGTCGTTGCCCCGCAAACAGGGGGTGCCCGGAGCCACATCTCATGTCGCAACCCGGCGAATTAGGAAGGTCGGACTGGGCTCGCGGGCCGCCGCTCTACAACTCCTGGTGTGCGCAGCAGAGACCTGACCGTTGCGTTCGCCGCGGTGCTCATCTCCTGCACCGGTTGCGGCAAGGACGCCCTTGCCCCCGGCACCGGACATCGTCTGGCTGCCGACCTGCGCGTGACCGTGAGGCCGGAGGGACCCCGCGGCTTCGAGCGGGTTCGGAGGATCGAATGCGCGAGCTTGGGTGAGGAGGCGATCGATCCGCGCTGCCGGCTCGTCGGGGGGCTCGAACCTCGGGACCTCGCCCCAGTGTCTCGCCGAGCTGCGTGCGCGCAGATCTACGGCGGCCCGGGGACGGCGCGGGTTACCGGGGAGCTTCGGGGCTCGCGCGTCGCGGCGTCGTTTGACTTGACCAACGCCTGCGAGATCGCTCGCTGGCGGCGCAACGCAGCGCTTCTGGGGCCTCCGCCGACCGCGAAGTAAGCGTTAGCGCGTAGGCCGCTACAGCGCGGACCGCCCCTTCTCGAGGTCATCCACTCCAAGCACCAGCTTCACCCCGCCGAAGGCCGCGTACGCCAGGCCGATGTTGACTCCGGCGTCGGCGAGCTTGCGGGCGACATCGCCCATCGTGCCGGGTCGGTCTTCGACGTCGACCACCAGCACGTCGCTCTGCGCGTCGACGTCTATTCCCGCCGAGCTCAGGGCCTCGCGGGCGGCCGCGTCGTCGTCGACCAGGACGTGGACCTCGGCCCTGCCGCCCCCGATGGTCGCGCACAGGCCCTCGATGTTGATTCCCGCCTTGCCGGTCGCCTCGCCGAGGTCGGCCAGCCGCCCGGGCCGGTCTTCCAGAGTGATGGTCAGGTCCTTCATCGTTCCTCCTCCCTGCTCATCACCGATGGCGGAATTCTGACGGCCCGGACCCCGGCGGGCGCGCTTAGCTTGCCGCATGGTGTGGCCTCGCTCCGAGGCGGAGCTCGTCGAGCTGCAGCTTGATTTGGCCGCGCGGCGGCCGCCGCCCTGGCGGCTACCGGCCGGCAGGCCGCTGACCGCTGGCTGCTTCGTCTGCTTCGAGCGCGGCGGCCGCGGCCGCGGCCGACAAGGTGAGTCTGCCTTCGCCGCCGCCGCGCTCATGCGCGCCAACCGCGGCCTCGTCGCGACGGCGGTCGTCACAGGGGAGGCGGGCTGGCCCTACGAGCCCGGTCTCCTCGCCCTTCGTGAGGGGCGGCTGCTCGAGGCGGCGGTGCGGGCGCTGCCGGAGCGACCGGAGGTCCTGATCGTCAACGCGGGCGGGCGCGACCACCCGCGCCGCGCCGGGCTCGCGCTGCACCTCGGCGCGGTGCTGGAGCTCCCGAGCGTGGGCGTCACCGACCGCCCGCTTCTCGCGCAAGGCCCGCCGCCGGGGCCCGAGCGTGGCGAGACCAGGCCCCTGATCCTCGACGGCCGCGAGGTGGCGCGCTGGCTTCGCACGCGGGCGGGGGCGCGCCCGGTCGTCGTGCACCCCGGCTGGCGGACCGACCTCGACACGGCCGTGGCGATCGTCGCGCGGGCGACCCGGAGAGCCCGCACGCCGGAGCCGCTTCGGCGTGCCCGCACGGCCGCGCGCGAAGCCCGGGCGCGTAGACAGACCGAGCGACAGGCTCGGGCGCCCCGGCGCTAGGGTGAGAATGGCAGTCCGCTAGTAGAACCCGAGCAGCTACAGGAGGTACCCATGGCCGACGTGGATCCGATTCCGGAGGGCTACCCGCAGGTCACGCCGTACCTACATGTGGACGGGGCCAACGCCGCGATCGACTTCTACGGGAAGGTTCTCGGGGCCCAAGAGCGGTTCCGGATGGACGGCCCCGAGGGGACGATCGGTCACGCCGAGCTCCAGCTCGGCGACTCGATCATCATGGTCTCGGACGAGTTCCCCGACAGGGATGTCCGCGGCCCGAAGTCGGTTGGCGGCACGCCGGTGACCATCAGCGTCTACGTCGAGGACGTGGACTCCGTCTTCGAGACGGCGCTGGCCGAGGCGCTTGCCGATCCAGTCGTGGAGGGCCGCGTCGAGCGCGGACTTGGCGGCCTGTTCGCCCGGCCTCGCCGCCAGGCGGCGGCCGATCGCCTCGAGCGCGAACGGGTCATCCCCCACGAGCGCCGGGGCCT
>DASQXU010000451.1:0-24232 GCA_035639555.1 Thermoleophilaceae bacterium | reverse complement strand
CCCGACCTTCGGCTCGACGGGTTCATCGGCCCGGGTCACGTCTCGACCGTGGTGGGCGCGCGGCCGTTCGAGTTCATCCCCGCCGACTACGGCAAGCCGGTCGTGATCTCCGGCTTCGAGCCACTCGACATCCTGCAGTCGGTCCGGATGATCCTGCGCCAGCTCGCCGAGGGGCGGCACGAGGTCGAGAACCAGTACACGCGGGTGGTCCCCTACGAGGGCAACCTGCGCGCGCTCGAGGTGATGGCCGAGGTGTTCGAGCTGCGTCCCCACTTCGAGTGGCGCGGCCTCGGCTTCATCTCCCAGAGCGCGCTGAAGCTCTCAGACGCCTATCGCGACCTGGACGCCGAGCGCCGCTATGAGCTTCCGGGGGTGCGGGTCGCCGACCCGAAGGCCTGCCAGTGCGGCGAGGTCCTGAAGGGCGTGATCAAGCCGTGGGAGTGCAAGGTGTTCGGCACCGCCTGCACGCCCGAGCGGCCGATCGGCACGTGCATGGTCTCGCCCGAGGGAGCCTGCGCCGCCTACTACAACTACGGCCGGTACGCCCGCGAGCGGGAGGTCGTCTGAGCGTGGAGGCGGCGGCCGGCCGCGAGGAGCGCATCCTCGGGATCATCGAGACGGCGCGCCAGAAGCGCGCAAAGTTCCGCGACGAGCGGATCACGATGTCGCACGGCGCCGGGGGGAAGGCCACCCAGTCGCTGATCGAGGGGCTGCTGGCCCCGGCCTTCGGCCTCGACGAGCTGGCGGACGCGGGGGCGGTCCCGGGCACCGATCTGCGGATCACGACCGACAGCTTCGTGGTCAGGCCGATCCGCTTCCCTGGCGGCTCGATCGGCGAGCTAGCGGTGAACGGGACGGTGAACGACCTGGCCGTGGCCGGGGCTCGGCCGCTCGGGCTGAGCCTCTCCCTCGTGCTCGAGGAGGGCCTCGAGGCGGACGAGCTGCGGGCCGAGGTCGAGGCCGCGGCCGCCGCGGCCGAGGCCGCCGGCGTCCAGGTGGTGACCGGGGACACCAAGGTCGTCGAGCGCGGGCACGCGGACCGGATGTACGCGTGCACGACCGGCGTCGGGGCGGTGGACCCACGTGCGGAGCTCTCGACCACGGCGCTGCACCCGGAGGACCGCATCCTCGTCTCCGGGACGATCGCCGAGCACGGCACGGCGATCATGCTCGCTCGCGACGAGTTCGAGCTGGAGGCGGACGTGGAGTCCGACACCCGCTCGCTCTGGCCCGCGGTGGACGCGCTCCTCGAGGAGGCCGGGCCCGCGGTTCGGTGCATGCGCGACGCCACCCGGGGCGGGGTGGCATCGGCGCTCAACGAGCTGGCCCGCGCCTCGCGGGTCGCCCTGCTCGTGAGCGAGCGGCAGGTGCCGGTGACCCCGGCGGTGGCCGGGGCGGCCGAGCTGCTCGGCATCGACCCGATGTACGTGGCCAACGAGGGGAAGCTCGTCGCCTTCGTGGCGCCCGAGGCCGCCGACGCGGCGCTCGGCGCGCTGCGCTCGGTTCCCGGGTGCGAGCAGGCAGCCGAGATCGGCGAGGTCAGGACCGAGCCGCCGGGGATGGTGCTGGTCGACACCGCGTTCGGGGGCCGGCGGGTGATGGACCTGCTGGCCGGCGACCCGCTCCCGAGGATCTGCTGATGCACGAGCTCTCGATAGCCGAGTCGATCGTGAGGATCGCCGACCGGCACGCCGCGGGCCGGCGGGTGCTCAGGGTGGAGCTGCAGGTCGGCCACCTTCGCCAGGTGGTGCCCTCGGCGCTCGAGCTCGCGTTCGAGCTGGTGGCCCAGGGGACCGCGGTCGAGGGCGCCGAGCTGGTGATGGACGAGGTTCCCGCGGCCGGCGTCTGCCGGACCTGCGGGGCCGAGACCGAGCTCTCGGCCTTCCCGTTCGCCTGCGAGGCGTGCGGGGGGTTCGACATCGAGGTGACCCGCGGCGAGGAGCTACTCGTGGAGTCGCTCGAGCTGGAGGAGGAGTTGACGACGATTGGAGGGCAGTCGTATGGCGGCTGAAGCGCAGGCGGCCGGCGTCGACGAGGTCCACATCCTGTGGATCTCGGAGGGCATGAGCTGCGACGGAGACTCGGTGTCGGTCACTGCGGCCGGCCAGCCCGGCCTCGAGGACGTCGTCCTGGGGGCGATCCCGGGCATCCCCAAGGTCCACCTGCACAACAAGGTGCTCTCGCCCACGCTCGGGGGTGAGGAGTTCCTGCTGCCCTTCCGCCAGGCGGCGGGCGACCAGCTCGACGCCCCGTTCGTGCTGGTGATCGAGGGCTCGATCCCGAACGAGAAGATCAACGGCGACGGCTACTGGAGCTCCTTCGGCAACGACGAGGCCACCGGGGAGCCGCTGACCCTGAACTGGTGGATCGACCGGCTCGCCCCCAAGGCGTGGGGGGTGGTCGCGATCGGGACCTGCGCCACCTACGGCGGCATCCACGCGATGGCCGGCAACCCGACGGGTTGCATGGGCCTCGCCGACTACCTCGGGTGGGACTTCCGCTCGGCCGGGGGCCTGCCGATCGTGAACGTCCCGGGGTGCCCGGTGCAGCCGGAGAACTTCATGGAGACGCTCGTCTGGCTGCTCTACCAGGCGGCGGGCCTGGCGCCGACGATCCCGCTCGACGAGCAGCTCAGGCCGCAGTGGATCTTCGGCAAGACCGTCCACGAGGGCTGCGACCGGGCGGGTTACTACGAGCAGGGCGACTTCGCGCTCGACTACAACTCGCCCAAGTGCCAGGTGAAGATCGGCTGCTGGGGGCCGGTCGTGAACTGCAACGTGCCGAAGCGTGGCTGGATGGCCGGCATCGGCGGCTGCCCGAACGTGGGTGGGATCTGCATCGGCTGCACCATGCCGGGGTTCCCCGACAAGTTCATGCCGTTCATGGACGCGCCGCCGGGCGGCGGCATCTCGTCGGCGGTGCAGGGCGTCTACGGACCTGCGATCCGCAAGCTTCGGGGCATCACCAACAAGACGGTGAACAAGGAGACGAAGTGGCGACACAACCGGCCGGAGCTCACCACCGGCTACCAGCCGCGGTGGGGCAACTAGGGATCTGAGCGAGGAGAGGGAGAAGAGATGGCGGTACGGGAGCGAGTCGAGCCGGAGGCCGGCAAGGTCGTCGACATGGCGTGGGACCCGATCACGAGGATCGTCGGGAACCTCGGCATCTACACGAAGATCGACTTCGACAACCGCGAGGTGGTCTCGTGCAAGAGCACCTCGTCGCTGTTTCGCGGCTACAGCGTGTTCATGAAGGGGAAGGACCCGCGGGACGCGCACTTCATAACGAGCCGCATCTGCGGCATCTGCGGCGACAACCACGCGGTCTGCTCGTGCTACGCGCAGCAGATGGCCTACGGGGTCAAGCCGCCGCCCCTCGGTGAGTGGATCGTGAACCTGGGCGAGGCGGCCGAGTACATCTTCGACCACATCATCTTCCAGGACAACCTGGTGTTCGTGGACTTCTGCGAGCAGCTGGTCAAGGAGACCAACCCGAGCGTGCTCGACAAGGCGGAGAAGACGGAGGCGCCGCACGCGAGCCTTCACGGTTACCGCACGATCGCCGACATCATGCGCTCCTACAACCCGTTCACCGGCGAGACCTACAAGGAAGCGCTGGTCATGAGCCGGATCGGGCGGGAGATGATCTGCCTCATGGAGGGTCGCCACGTGCACCCGTCCACGGTCTATCCGGGCGGGGTCGGGACGATGCCGCAGCCGACGCTCTTCACCGACTACCTGAGCCGGCTGCTGCGCTGCCTCGACTTCATCAAGAAGGCCGTCGCCATGAACGACGACGTGTTCGACTTCTTCTACGAGGCGCTGCCCGGTTACGAGGAGGTCGGCCGCCGCCGGGTGCTGCTCGGCTGCTGGGGGGCGTTCAACAATCCCGAGCACGTCGACTACAGCTACCGGAACATGAACCACTGGGGCAACGAGATGTTCGTGACCCCGGGCGTGGTCGTCGACGGCGAGCTCGTGACCACCGATCTCGTGGACATCAACCTGGGGATCCGGATCATGCTCGGGAGCTCGTACTACGAGGATTGGGTGAACGAGGAGACGTTCGTCGAGAAGGACCCGCTGGGGAACCCGGTCGACAGGCGCCACCCGTGGAACCAGACCACGATTCCGAAGCCGCAGAAGCGCGACCTCGAGGGGGGCAACTACTCGTGGGTGATGAGCCCACGCTGGTACGACAAGCGCAGCGACCAGCACCTGGCGCTCGACACCGGCGGCGGCCCGCTGGCGCGGCTGTGGGCCACCGCCCTGGCCGGGAAGGTGAACACGCCGTTCGTCACCGCCACCGGCCAGAGCGTGCAGATCAACCTGCCGCAGACGCCGAACACCCCCGAGCAGACTCTCGAGTGGCGGATCCCGCAGTGGTCTAACGCGATCGAGCGCGATCGGGCCCGGATGTACTTCGTGGCCTACTCGGCCGGGATGGCTTTGCACTTCGTCGACCTGGCGCTCAACGAGGTGCGGGCGGGCCGGACCAAGGTCTTCGAGGACTTCGACGTCCCCGATGAGGCGATCGGCTGCGGCTTCCACGAGGCGGTGCGCGGCGTGCTCTCGCACCACCTCGTGATCCGCGACGGCAAGATCGCGAACTACCACCCGTACCCGCCGACCCCGTGGAACGGGAGCCCGACCGACTCCTACGGCACCCCGGGACCGTACGAGGATGCGGTCATGGGCCAGCCGATCTTCGAGGAGAACGGGCCCGACGACTTCCGCGGCATCGACATCATGCGGGCGGTGCGCTCGTTCGACCCGTGCCTGCCGTGCGGAGTGCACATGTACCTCGGCAAGGGGAAGACCCTCAGGCAGGTGCACCAGCCGATGTTCGGCGCCCACGCCTAGGGGCGGCGTTGCTGGACGCGGAGGCACGCGACCGGGTCGCGAAGCTCGAGGCCCTCCTCGAGGGCCTCGAGCTGCTCGACGACCCGGCGCGGGAGCGCGCGACCGAGGCGGTGCAGGCCCTGGTCGAGCTCTACGGGGCCGGACTGGAGCGGATCGTGGCGGAGGTCGCGGAGCGCGACCGCGACGGCCAGCTCGCCGAGGCGCTCGCGGCCGACGAGCTCGTCTCGCACCTACTCCTGCTGCACGACCTGCACCCGGTGCCGCTCGAGGCCCGGGTGCGCGGGGCGCTCGACGAGGTCCGTCCCTATCTCGAGTCCCACGGGGGTGACGTCGAGCTCCTCGGGCTCGAGGACGGCGTGGTCCGGCTGCGTATGGAGGGGAGCTGCAGCGGCTGTCCGTCCTCGACGGTGACGCTGAAGCTGGCGATCGAAGAGGCCATATACAAGGCGGCGCCCGAGGTGACGGCGATCGAGGCCGAGGGGGCGACGGTCGAGGAGGAGCGGCCGCCGCTGCTCGAGCTCGAGGTCTCGGACGCGGTGCGCCAGAAGCGGGGCGAGGCCTGGACTGAGCTCGAGGGGCCGGAGCTCGGCGCGGGCGAGTCGGCGCTCCGCGACGTGGACGGCGAGGAAGTGCTCTTGCTGCGGCTGGCGGAGCAGCTCTACGCCTACCACCCCCGCTGCCCGGCCTGCGGGGAGTCGGTGGCCGCCGCCCCGGACGACGGCTTCCTAGCCTGCCCTGCGTGCGGCGTCCGCTATGAGGCGCGCCGGGCCGGACAGTCCCCGGACCGGCCGGACCTCCACCTCGAGCCGATTCCGCTGCTTCGGGAGGAGGGCGGCCGGGTCAAGGTCGCGCTGGGGGCGCCCGCGTGAGCGGCACGCTGGCGTCCTCGCGCCTGCGCCGGCTGGCCCAGGCCAGGACCGCCCGGCCGGAGGCGGCCGAGAGCTGCGACCTCTGCGGGGAGCCGATCCCGGCCGAGCACCGGCACGTACTCGAGCTCGACTCGCGGGAGGTGAGGTGCGCCTGTCGGGCCTGTTCGCTGCTCTTCGACCGGCGCGGGGCGGGAGGCCGCCACTACCGGCTGATCCCCGAGCGGTCGTACCGGCTCGAGGGCTTCGAGCTCGACGACGTGGTATGGGAGGAGCTCCGCATCCCGGTCGAGATGGCGTTCTTCTTTCGGAGCACCGGGGAGGAGGCGCCCGACGGCGGCCGGGTCCGGGCCTTCTACCCGAGCCCGATGGGGCCGACCGAATCACTGCTCGGCCTGGAGGCGTGGACGGAGCTCGAGTCGGCCAACCCGGTGCTGAGCGAGATGGAGCCGGAGGTCGAGGCGCTGCTCGTCAACCGGGTGCGCGGGGCCCGCCAGTGCTTCCTCGTGCCGATCGACGAGTGCTACCGGCTCGTCGGACTGATCCGCACGCGCTGGCGCGGGTTCACCGGCGGCAAGGAGGTCTGGGAGGAGATCGGGCGGTTCTTCGACGAGCTGGATCGGCGCTCCCGGCCGAGGCAGGCAAACCCGATGGAACGGAGGACCGATGGCTGAGGTCAAGACGGGCGAGGGTCCGTCGCCCGACATGCCCGCCCACACGCCGGGCATCAACCAGGGCAACGCAAAGGGGAACTACGAGAAGCAGAAGGGCCATAACCCCGACGGGACGTCAACGGCGAAGCGCTCCACGGGCGTGAACCCGAAGGCGCACGAGCCCATCGACCCGAGCATGCCGAACCTCTCGCCGGGGTAGGCGGGTGCCTGCCGCCTCGCCGAGCCCGCTCGCCCGCTCCGGCGCGGCGCCCGAGCTGATCTTCCAGGTCGAGGACGCCCGCCCGCTGGAGGGCGCGGCGGTACCGACCATCAGCTTCGCCCTCCGGGTCGAGGCCGCCGGCGGCGCGCGTGTCCGCTCGATCCTGCTCCACACCCAGGTGCAGATCGCCGCGCGGCGCCGCCGCTACGAGCGCGGAGAGGAGGATCGGCTGTTCGAGCTGTTCGGCGAGCGAGAGCGCTGGGGGTCCACGCTTCGGACGCTGCTCTGGACTCGCCAGACGCAGGTAGTCCCTCCGTTCGCCGGCGCCGCCGACATCGACCTCCTCGTCCCGTGCACCTACGACTTCGAGGTCGCGGCCTCGCGCTACCTGCACGCGCTGCACGACGGCGAGGTGCCGCTCGAGCTGCTGTTCAGTGGCACGGTGTTCTACGCGGCCGAGGGCGGCATGCTCCAGACGGCACAGATCGCCTGGGACCGCGAGGTCGAGTACCGGCTCCCGGTGTCCGTCTGGCGCGAGACGATGGAGCGCTACTTCCCGGGCACGACGTGGCTGCGGCTTCGCAGAGACACCTTCGACCGGCTCCACGCGTACCGGTCCCGCAACGTGCTCACGAGCTGGGAGGACGCGATCGACTCGCTGCTCCGCAAGGGAGGCGGCTAGGCGTGGACGCGGTCAGGCGGATCGCCGACGCCGTGCTGTACGAGGGCTACGTCCTGTGGCCCTACCGCAAGTCGGCCATGAAGAACCAGCGCCGGTGGACGTTCGGCGGCGTCTACCCCGAGGGCCACAGCGCCGCCCATCCCGACGACCCGTCGACGATGGAGGCGCAGTGCCTGGTGCGGGGTCACGAAGGAACCGAGCTCGAGGTGGTAGTTCGCTTCCTGCACGTGGTCGCGCGGCAGGTGCTGCGCGCCGGCGCCGGTGGCCTCGAGCCGGTGGAGGAGCTCGAGGCCGGGGGCGAGCGTCACCTGAGCTGGGACGAGGCGAGTGAGCGGGAGGTCTCGGCGGGCAAGCTCCGGCTCGGAGAGCTCCGGCGCGCCCCCCGGCCGCTCGAGCTCGACGTCCCGGCTGGCGCCCGCGTAGAGGAGCTCGAGGTAGGGGCGATCGAGCGGAGCTGGCGGGCGCTGCGGGGGACGGTCGAGGTCGATGCCACGGAGCTCGCGGACGGCCTTCACCGGGTGGGGGTGTGCGTCCGCAACACGACCCGGTGGGACGGCCCGGACCGCGAGGACGCCCTCCGGCAGACCTTCTGCTCGACCCACGCCGTGCTGCGCGCCCGGGGCGGCGAGTTCGTCTCGCTCACGGACCCGCCCGACGAGCTGCGGGAAGCGGCCGAGGACTGCCGCAACGTCGGCGTCTGGCCGGTGCTGGTCGGCGAACCCGGCGACCGGAGCACCGTGCTCTGCTCGCCGATCATTCTCTCCGACTACCCGCAGATCGCGCCCGAGAGCCCGGGCGACCTCTTCGACGGCGGCGAGATCGACCAGCTGCTGATCCTGAACATCCTCTCGCTCACCGACGAGGAGAAGCGGGAGATGCGCGAGACGGATCCGCGGGCGCGCGAGATCCTCGACCGGACCGAGGCGCTCTCGGAGGCGGAGCTGATGAGGCTCCACGGGGCCATCCGCGAGTTCGGACTTCCGCGGCGGTGAACCGGGTGGCGCGCGGGTACTGGGAGGAGCTCGAGCGGCCCGCGCCGGACGCGGTCACGGTCGGCGGGGTGGAGCTCCGCCGGCGCAGCCGCGTGGTTCTGCGGCCGCGCCCCGGCGGCGACGTGCTCGACGTGGCGCTGAGTGGCCGAACCGCGGTCGTCGAGGAGGTGGTGCAGGGGATGGACGGCACCGTGCAGCTCGCGGTCACGGTCGAGGACGACCCCGGGCGCGATCTCGGCGAGCAGCGCCAGATCGGCCACCGCTTCTTCTTCTCGCCCGAGGAGGTGGAGCCGCTGCCGGGCGATCCCGACGCCGCCGGTCCGACCGTTCCGCGGATCCTGGTGGCGGGCATCGGCAACGTGTTCTTCGGCGACGATGGCTTCGGCGTCGAGGTGGCGGGCCGCCTCGCCCGGAGTGAGCTGCCGGCCGGTGTCCACGTCGAGGACTTCGGCATCCGCGGCATGGACCTGGCGTACGCGCTCGGCGACTACGACGTTGCCGTGCTCGTCGACGCGAGCCCGCGCGGGCAGCTCCCGGGAACGATCTACGTGATCGAGCCCGAGCTAGACGAGGAGGCGCCGCCCGCCCCCGACCCGCACGGCATGGACCCGGTCAAGGTGCTATCGCTCGCCCGGGCGCTCGGGGGGCAGCTGCCGCGGGTCCTGCTCGTGGGCTGCGAGCCGGCCAGGCGGATGACCGGGGAGGAGGACGAGGTAGTCGCGGAGCTCAGCGAGCCGGTCCGGGCGGCGGTCGGCGAGGCGGTCCGGACGGTGGAGTCGCTGATCGCCGAGCTTCGCGAAGGCAACCAGAGAGAGGGGGAAAGTCGATGAAGGAGATTCGCGTCCCGCCCGCGGCCCAGATCGTGGTGCTACTCGCGTTCCTGGGAGCGATCGCCGCCGCGGTGGCCGGGCAGGCGCCGGAGCTGAAGCGGTACCTGAAGATCGAGCGCATGTAGGGGGTTCGCTTGCACCGCACCAAGGTCAGGGTCGTCGAGGACGCCCTCGACGCCAACAACACGATCGCCCGGGCCAACCGCGGCGACTTCGACCGCGAGTCGGTCACGGTCGTGAACCTGATGAGCGCCCCCGGGGCGGGGAAGACCGCGCTGCTCGAACGGGTGGTCGGCGACCTCGACGGGGTGCGAGTCGGGGTGCTCGAGGGCGACGTCCGGGGCAGCGCGGACGCGGACCGGATCGCGGGCCTGCACGTGCCGGTCACCCAGATCAACACCGACCCCGGCTTCGGCGGCGAGTGCCACCTCGACGCGAACATGGTCCGCTCGGCGATCCCGGAGCTCCCGCTGGCTGACATCGATCTTCTCGTGATCGAGAACGTCGGGAACCTGGTCTGTCCGGCCGAGTTCCGCGTGGGTGAGGACGCGCGGGTGATGGTCTCCTCGGTGGCCGAGGGCGAGGACAAGCCGCTGAAGTACCCGCTGATGTTCCGCACCTGCGAGCTGGTGCTGGTCAACAAGATCGACCTGCTGCCCCACCTCGACTTCGACCTCGACAAGTTCCTCTACAACCTGGACGCGGTCAATCCCGGGGTCGAGCGGATGCTGGTCAGCGCCCGCACGGGCGCGGGCGTCGACGCCTTCGGCGACTGGCTCGCCCGGCTGCCGGAGCGGACCAGAGCCGGGGTATGACGGTCGAGGCGCTCGGCCGGCGACAGGACTCTCTGCTCGCCGAGCGCACCGCGGCCGCAGTGCGCTTCTTCCCCGCCGAGGCGGAGCGGATCGCCCGGGTCTGCCACCAGATGGCCGAGCGCTTCGCCCGCGGCGGGCGGCTCGTGGCGCTCGGCCACTCCCCATCCGAGCGCTCCGACGTGCGGCACGTGGCGGTCGAGTTCGTCCATCCGGTGATCGTCGGCAAGCGGGCCCTGCCGGCAATCGGCCTGGCCGGCGAGGGCGGCTCCCTGCCCGGCCAGGCCGAGCTGGTCTGCGAGCCGGACGACCTGGCGATGGCGTTCGGCGCCCACCCGGAGACCGTGGAGGCGCTACGGGTAGCGACTGAGCGCGGCTGCCTCACCATCGGCTTCGCGCCGGTCGGCGCCGAGTGGACGTTCGAGCCCCCGAGCGAGGACCAGTTCGTCCGCCAGGAGCTCGTGGAGACCCTCTACCACGTGCTCTGGGAGCTGGTGCACGTCTTCTTCGAGCACCGCGGACTGCTTCGGGGGAGGCAGGCGCGGAGCGTGCACGACAGCGGCGCCTCGAGCTTCCTGTACCCGTTCCTCGGCGAGCAGGAGCACGACCTCGATCCGGTGCTCGACGACGTGCGGCGCTCGGTCGTGATGAAGGCGGAGGAGGTCAGCGCGCTGCGCGAGCAGACGCTCACCGAGGGGCGGGAGACGCTGGTGGCGGCGGCGCGCGCGCTGCGCTCGTCGTTCGACGCGGGGGGAAAGCTCCTGGCGCTCGGCAACGGCGGCTCGGCGACCGACGCGATGGACTGCGTGGCCGACTTCCGGGCGCCGCCCGGCGACTGGCCGGCGCGGCGGGCGATCGACCTGACCGAGGACCCGGCGATCCTCACGGCGCTCGCCAACGACATCGGCCCCGAGGTGATCTTCCAGCGCCAGGTGATCGCCTACGGCCGGCCGGGCGACGTGGTGATCGCGCTCTCGACGAGCGGCAACTCGGCCAATGTGATCGAGGCGCTGGCCGAGGCGCGCCGGCGGCGGCTCGGGACGGTGGCGATGGTCGGCTACGACGGCGGCCGAGTGGCCGCCGACGGACTCGCCGACCACGTGGTCGTCACCCGCTCGGAGCACATACCGCGCATCCAGGAGGCGCAGGCCAGCGCCTACCACGCGCTTCGCGAGCTCGTCGAGGTGGCCGCCGGGTGAGCGTCTCCCTTGGGGTCGGCTCCGCGCGCCGGGTTCGCGCTCGGGTCGAGGGGACGGTGCAGGGGGTGGGCTTCCGCCCCCACGTCTACCGCCGCGCCGCCGAGCTCGGGCTGGCTGGCTGGGTGCTGAACGACGAGCGGGGCGTCCTCCTCGAGGTCGAGGGGCCGCCGGCCGCGGTGGACGGCTTGCTTCGGGCGCTCCGCAGCGACCCGCCGCCGCTCGCCTCGGTCGAGCGCGTCCACGCGGAGGACCTCGACCCCGTCGGGGAGCACGGCTTCCGGATCCTCGAGAGCGAGGCCGGAGGGGAGCCGTACGCGCCGGTCACGCCGGACAGCGCGACCTGCGAGGACTGCCTCGCCGAGCTCTTCGACCTCGGGAATCGCCGCTACCGCTACCCGTTCATCAACTGCACGAACTGCGGGCCGCGCTTCACGATCGTGCGGGGGGTGCCGTACGATCGGCCGCTCACCACCATGGTCCGGTTCCCGATGTGCGCGCGCTGCCGGGCCGAGTACGACGACCCCGCCGATCGCCGCTTCCACGCTCAGCCGAACGCCTGCCCCGAGTGCGGCCCGGCGGCGAGCTTGGTCGATTCCGGCGGGCGCGCGGTCGGGCTCGCCGGGACCCGAGACGCGGTCGAGGCCGCCGCGCGCGCCCTGGCCGCGGGCGCGATCGTGGCGGTGAAGGGGATCGGCGGCTACCACCTGGCCTGCCGGGCCGACGACGAGCGGGCGGTCGCGGCGCTCCGCGCGCGCAAGCACCGCGAGGACAGGCCCTTCGCGCTGATGGCGCCGGACCTGGAAGTGGCCCGGGGGCTCGCCGAGCTCGGCCCCGCCGAGGAGTCGCTGCTCGGCTCGCCGGAGCGCCCGATCGTGATCGCCCCCCGTCGCCCGGCCGCCGGCGTGGCCCCGTCGGTCGCGCCGCGCTCGGGCGAGCTCGGCCTGATGCTGCCCTACTCGCCGCTGCACCATCTGCTGCTCGCCGACGCCGGGCTGACCCTGGTCATGACCAGCGGCAACGTCTCGGACGAGCCGATCGCCTACCGGGACGAGGACGCGCTGCGCCGGCTTCGCACGATCGCCGACTTGTTCCTCACGCACGACCGCCCGATCCACACGCGCACCGACGACTCGGTGGTGCGGGCGGTTTCCTCCCGGCGGCCACTCCTGATGCGTCGCTCGCGGGGGTACGTTCCGGCGAGCGTGGAGCTGCCGCTCGGCGCGCGCCGCGCGGTCCTCGCCTGCGGCGCCGAGCTCAAGAGCACGTTCTGCCTGGCCAAGGGCGCGCGAGCCTGGGTCGGCCACCACATCGGGGACCTGAAGAACTACGAGACCCTGCGCTCGTTCCGGGAGGGGGTCGAGCGCTTCCAGGAGCTGTTCGCCGTAGAGCCCGAGGTCGTCGCCCACGATCTGCACCCCGACTACCTGTCGACCGCGTACGCGCTCGAGCGCGAAGGCGTGGAGCACCTCGGGGTGCAGCACCACCACGCGCACCTCGCGGCCTGCCTCGCCGAGCACGGTGACGAGGGGGCGGCGGTCGGGGCGATCTACGACGGGACGGGCTACGGGAGCGACGGGACGGTCTGGGGCGGCGAGCTGCTGGTCGGCGACCTCCGCGGCTTCGAGCGGCCGGGGTGCCTGTGGCCGGTCCGGATGCCCGGTGGCGAGCAGGCGATCCGCGAGCCGTGGCGGATGGCGTGCGCGTGGCTTCAGGCCGCGCTCGGCGAGCCGCCGCCGCTGCCGCGCCGGCTGGACGGGGCGGTCGACGAGGCGGCCTGGCTCAAGGTGGCCGCGCTGGCCCGGAGCGGGCTGGCCTCTCCCGAGACGACCAGCGTCGGGCGCCTGTTCGACGCGGTCGCCGCGATCTGCGGCCTGCGCGCGCGGGTGACCTACGAGGGCCAGGCCGCGGCCGAGCTCGAGGCCGCGGCCGATCGCCCCGAGCGCGGCTCGTATCCGCTGCCGCTGGCCGGGGTGGACGGCGAGCTGCGGCTCGACGCCCGCGAGACGCTGCTGGCCATCGTCCGGGACCTGGGCCGGGGGGCCGCAGTCGAGGCCGTTGCGGCGCGGTTCCACAACGCCCTGGCCGGGGCGACGGCCGAGGCGTGCGTCCGGCTAGCCGAGGGGCGGGCGCTCTCGAGCGTCGTCCTGTCCGGGGGCGTCTTCCAGAATCGCCTGCTGCTCGAGCGGACGGCGGAGGGGATCGAGCGCGCCGGCCTGCGGCCGGTGATCCCGGAGAGGCTCCCGCCGAACGACGGCGGGATCTCGTTCGGCCAGGCCGCGGTGGCGGCGGCGAGGGAGCCCCGGTCGTGCTAGGCCTCGACGAGCGGATCGCCTCGGTCGGCCACGGCGGCGGGTTGGTGCTCGCGCTCGTCGCGGCGCTGCTCCTCGGCCTCCGCCACGCGACGGACCCCGACCACCTGACCGCGGTCTCGACGCTCGTCCTCTCCGAGGAGCGCGGCGGCGGCCGGCGGGCCGGGCGCCTCGGCCTGGCCTGGGGGGCGGGCCACGCCACGACCCTGCTCGTCTTCGGCCTTCCGTTCGTCCTGTTCGGGAGCTACCTGCCGGCGGCGGTGGAGCGCGCCGCCGAGCTCGCGATCGGGCTCGTGATCGTGTTCCTGGCGGTGCGCCTCCTCCTCCGCTGGCGCCGGGGTTACTTCCACTTCCATGCCCACTCCCACGGCGAGGTCCGCCACGCCCACCCGCACATGCACGAGCACCGCGCGCGGGACGGGCACCCGGAGCGCCACGAGCACTCGCACTCGCTCGGGCGCTCGCCGGTCGCCGCCTACGGGATCGGGCTGATCCACGGCCTCGGCGGCTCGGCCGGCGTCGGGATCCTGCTGGTGGGCGCCATGCCGAGCCGAGGCGGGGCGGCGATCGCCCTCGTCGTCTTCGCCGCCGCCACCGCCGTATCCATGGCGCTCGTCTCGGCCGGCGTCGGCGCCGCGATGCGCGCCGCCCCGATGGCCCGGAGGATCGGCGCCGTCGTTCCGCTCTTCGGCGCCCTCAGCCTGGCCTTCGGCGGCTGGTATGCGCTCAGCGCCATCTAGCCAGCGCGGCCAGATTCGCGGCTAACCGCCCGCGGGCCGGGTATGCGCTCGCCATGACCGAAGAGCAGCCACATCAGCAGCAGCAGGAGGAGCGCTCGCCGGACGAGCCGATCGGCCAGCCCCCGCACGTCGACACCCCGACCGAGGGCGAGCACCTCTCCTCGCCCGAGCCCGGATACCCGGCGGGCGAGACCCAGCCCCAGGAGGGGGTGCCCGAGGGGATTCACGAGCACCCGGAGGACGTCGGCGAGACCCCGTCGGATGCAGAGGGGGCGGAGAGCGTGACCGAGTCCTCGCCCGAGGACGAGTCGGCATAGACGCCCGCGGCGGGCGCCCCGCCGTCGCTTGATGATGGAGATTTGTCGACGCCGCGCTAGCGCACGCCCCGCGCCACGCTGTCTAGCCTTTCCCGGGCCGTGGTAGAGAAGCTGGTCGAGCAGATCGAGAGCCGCTTCGCCGAGCTCTCCGAGCAGATGGCCGATCCCGCCGTGATCGGCGACAATCGCCGCTACGCCGAGGTCGCCCGGTCCTACCGGGCGCTCCAGCCGGCCCACGCGCTGGCCGTCGAGTGGCGCCGCGTGGCCTCGGACGTCACCGGCGCGCGGGAGATGCTCTCCGAGGACGGCGACGATCCCGAGCTCAAGGAGCTCCTCTCGAGCTCCGAGCGGCGCCTGGCCGAGCTCGAGGAGGAGATCCGCCTGGCGATGGTCGAGCCCGACCCGGCCGACGAGAAGAACGTGATCGTCGAGATTCGCCCCGGCACCGGGGGTGAGGAGGCCGGCCTGTTCGCCGGCGACGTCTACCGCATGCTCACCCGCTACGCCGAGCGCCTGGGCTTTCGCACCGAGCCGCTCTCCGTGGGCGACGGTCACTACACGTTCGCGGTCAAGGGCCGGGGCGCGTACAGCGTGTTCAAGTACGAGGCCGGCACACACCGCGTGCAGCGGGTGCCCGAGACCGAGTCGCAGGGGCGGATCCACACCTCGACCGCGACCGTCGCCGTGCTGCCCGAGGCGGAGGAGGTGGACGTGCAGGTCGACCCCGGCGACCTCCAGATCGACGTCTACCGCTCGTCCGGGCCCGGAGGCCAGTCGGTCAACACCACCGACTCGGCCGTGCGGATCACCCACAGGCCGAGCGGAATGGTCGTCTCGATGCAGGACGAGAAGTCGCAGCTCCAGAACCGCGAGAAGGCGATGCGCGTGCTGCGCGCCCGCCTGCTGGAGCGGGAGCTCGCCGCCCGGCAGGCCGAGCTGTCCGCCGAGCGCCGTTCCCAGGTGGGGTCCGGAGAGCGCTCCGAGAAGATCCGCACCTACAACTTCCCCCAGGATCGGGTCACCGACCACCGGGTCAAGCTCACCAAGAACGACCTTCCGCGGGTGCTGGACGGCGAGCTCGACGACTTCACTGCCGCGCTCGAGGCCGAAGAGAAGCGGCGCAAGCTCGAAGCCGGCGAGCTCGTCCTCGGTTGACGGTGGGCGAAGCGCTCGGGGGCGCGGTCCCGGCGCTGCGCGCGGCGGGCTGCGCGACCCCGGAGCTCGACGCCGAGCTGCTCGTCGCCGACGCCCTCGGGGTCGACCGCGGGGCGCTGGTCTCCGACCCGTCGCGGCCAGTCCCGCCGCCCGCGGCCCGCATGATCGCCGAGCGGGTCAGGCGCCGGGCACGGCGCGAGCCGGTCGCCTACCTGCTCGGGGTGCGCGGGTTCAGGCGGATCGAGCTGGCGGTCGACGCTCGGGTGCTCATTCCCCGGCCCGAGACGGAGCTGCTGGTCGAGGTGGCGCTCGAGCTGCCGGTTGGCGCGCGCGTCCATGAGGTCGGCACCGGCTCGGGCGCGGTCGCGCTCGCCCTGCTCGACGAGCGTCCCGACCTGCGGGTCAGCGCCTCGGACGCCTCGCCGGCCGCTGTCGAGGTGGCCACGGCAAACGCGCGCCGCCTGGGCCTGCCGCTCCGCCCGTTCGCGGCCCGCGGCCTCCCGGGCGGGGACTACGACCTCGTGCTCGCCAACCTGCCCTACGTGCGCGAGGACGAGTGGGCGGAGCTCGAGCCCGAGATCACCCGCTACGAGCCGCGGGAGGCGCTCGTGGCCGGCGCCGACGGCCTCGACGCGATCCGCGAGCTGGTGGGCCATGCGCCGTCCGGGACGCGCCTCGCCCTCGAGCACGCTCCGGCCCAGGCCCGGTCGGTTCGGGCCATGCTCCGCGCGACCGAGACCCGTCTCGACCTCGCCGGGCGCGAGCGGGTGACGGTGGGGGAGGCCCCTTGACCGCCGAGGAGGTCGAGACATTCGAGCGGTGCATCTCGGTGGGGGGCGTGGCGCTGTTTCCGGCCGACACGGTCTACGGGCTCGCCACCGAGCCCGACTCTCGGGAGGGCGTCTACCGCCTGTACCGGCTCAAGGGACGCCCGCCCGACCGACCGGCGGCGGTGATGTTCTTCTCCCTCGAGCTCGCGCTCGCCGCGCTGCCCGAGCTCGGCCCGCGCACGCGCCACGGGCTCGAGCGCCTGCTGCCCGGCGGCGTCGCGCTGCTCGTGCCGAATCCCGCGCGCCGCTTCCCGCTCGCCTGCGGTCCCGAGCCCGAGCGGCTCGGGGTGCGCGTTCCGCTGCTCGAGGGTCCGCTCGAGCCGCTCGCGGCGGTCCGCTGGCCGGTGCTCCAATCGAGCGCCAATCCCTCGGGCGCGGCCGACGCGCGCCGGGTGGACGAGGTGGATGAGCGAATCCGGGCCGGGGTCGACATGGTGCTGGACGGAGGTGAGCTGCCCGGGACGCCCTCCACCGTCGTCGATCTCACCCGCTACGAGCACGACGGCCATTTCGAGCTGCTGCGCGAGGGCGCGGTCCCGCGCCCGGAGATCGAGACCGCCCTCCGCCCCCGGTGATACCGTGGCCGGAGTGACCGAGCTCGCGCCCGACCACTTCGGCAAGCCCGTCTCCGAGGTCGATCCCGAGATCGCCGAGGTGCTCGAGAACGAGCTCGGGCGCCAAGAGGCCACGCTCGAGATGATCGCCTCGGAGCACTTCGTTCCCCAGGCGGTGCTCGACTGCCAGGGCTCGGTGCTCACCAACAAGTACGCCGAGGGCTATCCCGGCAAGCGCTACTACGGCGGCTGCGAGCACGTGGACGTGGCCGAGCAGCTCGCGATCGACCGGGCCAAGGAGCTCTTCGGCGCCGAGCACGTCAACGCCCAGCCCCACTCGGGGGCCCAGGCCAACGCCGCGGTCTACATGGCGCTGCTCGATCCCGGCGACGGCATGCTCGGCATGAAGCTCGACCACGGCGGCCACCTCACCCACGGGATGAGGATCAACTTCTCGGGCCTCTACTTCGACATCGTCGCGTACGGGGTGCGCGAGTCCGACTCGTGGTGCGACATGGACGAGGTCGAGCGCCTGGCGAGGGACACGCGGCCGAAGGTCATCCTCGCCGGCTGGTCCGGCTACTCGCGCCAGCTCGACTTCGAGCGCTTCAGGGCGATCGCCGACGAGGTCGGCGCCAAGCTCGTGGTGGACATGGCCCACTTCGCCGGGCTCGTGGCCGCCGGCGAGCATCCGAACCCCGTGCCGTACGCCGACGTGGTCACCACAACCACCCACAAGACGCTCGGCGGGGCCCGCGGCGGCATGATCCTGTGCCGGGAGGAGTACGCGAGGAAGATCAACTCGCGCGTCTTTCCGGGCCACCAGGGCGGGCCGCTGATGCACGTGATCGCCGGCAAGGCGGTCGCGCTCAAGATCGCCCAGACCGAGCTGTTCCGGGAGCGCCAGCGGCGGACGCGAGCCGGCGCCGCCGCGCTCGGCGAGGAGCTGATCGCCGGCGGGGTCAACGTGCTGACCGGCGGGACCGACGTGCACCTCGTGATGGTCGACCTGCGCGACTCGGCCCTCGACGGCAAGCAGGCCGAGGACCGGCTCGCCGAGGTCGGGATCACGGTGAACCGCAACGCGATTCCGTTCGACCCCAGGCCCCCCGCCGTCTCCTCCGGTCTTCGCGTCGGCACCTCCGCGCTCGCCACCCGAGGCCTCCAGGTCGAGGACTTCCGCGAGATCGGCCGCGTGATCGCCGAGGCGCTGACCGGGGACTTCACCGACGCCTCCCGGGCCGAGCTCTCCGAGCGCACGCGGGCGCTGGCGGAGCGCTACCCGCTCTACCCCCACCTCCGGGCGCCCGCGCAGGTCTGATCGGCTTCCCGCTGTTCGAGCTCGAGCGGGTCTCGGTGGCCCGCGACGGCCGGCCCGTGCTCCGCGAGCTCGCGCTCGAGATCGGCGAGGGATCGACCGCCGTGCTCGGCCCCTCGGGCGTCGGCAAGTCGACCCTGCTGCGACTGCTGAACCGCCTGGCCGACCCCGACCAGGGGCGCGTGCTCTTCCGCGGCCAGGACGTCCGCGAGCTCGACGTCCTCGAGCTTCGCCGCCGGGCGGCGCTCGTCCCGCAGGTGCCGGCGCCGCTGCCGGGGACGGTGGCCGACAACGTCCGATTCGGCCCCCAGCTAGCCGGCCGGGAGGCCGACGTGGGGCGTGCGCTCTCGCTGGCCGAGCTCGCCCCCGACTACGCCGAGCGCGATGCGGCGCGGCTGTCGGTCGGCGAGCAGCAACGGGTCATGCTCGCTCGGGCCGTCGCGCTCGAGCCCGAGGTGCTGCTGCTCGATGAGCCGACCTCCGCGCTCGACCCCGACGCCCGCGCCGGCGTGGAGCGCGCCCTGCTCGACCTGCGCGAGCGTGTGCGGATCTCGACGGTGCTCGTCACCCACGACCGCGCCCAGGCCGAGCGCCTCGCCGCCACCATCGTCGAGCTTCGGGACGGCCGCGCCCGTGCCCTCTCGGCGGCGTGATCGCCGCGAGCGCCCACATCTCGCTGGGGCGGGTGGCGCTGGCCCTCGCGCTGGTGGCGGTGGCCGCGGCGGTGTCGCTGTGGCGACGAACCGAGCTCGAGGGCGACCTCGCCGTGGCGGTCATCCGCTCGTTCGTGCAGCTCACGGCGATCGGCTACGTCATCCAGGCGATCTTCGACTCGGACAGCCTGTGGCTCGTCGCGCTGCTGCTGGCGGTCATGGTCGCCTTCGGGTCGTTCACCGCTTGGCAGCGGGCGCGCGCCGTCCCCGGAGCGCTCGGGCCGATCGTGCTGGCGCTCGCCACGGCCGGGGTCGTCACGCTCGGGCTCGTGGTCGGCCTCGGGGTGTTCAAGGCGCAGCCCCGCTACCTCGTGCCGGTGGGCGGGATGGTGATCGGCAACTCGATGACCGCGGCCGCGGTGTCCCTCAACCGCCTGGCCGACGAGGTGGCCGCCCAGGCGCCGCGGATCGAGGCGACGCTCGCCCTCGGGGCGACCGCCCGCCAGGCCGCGACCGGCCTCGTCACCCGCAGCCTGCGCTCGGGGATGATCCCGCTGATCGACTCGACCAAGACGACCGGGGTCGTCTTCTTCCCCGGCACCATGGTCGGGATGCTGGTCGCGGGCGCGGGGCCGCTCGACGCGGTGCGCCTCCAGCTCGTGCTCCTCTGGACGCTGCTCGGCGCGGTGGCGCTGGCCGCGCTGATCGCCACCACGCTCGGCTACCGCGGGTTCTTTACGCCGGCGCACCAGCTGCGCGAGATCCCGGCAACCTCCTAATCGAGACCCCAACGTCCCATCCTGGGGTCAGCCTACGACGCCGCGCTGACCCCGCCCGCGCGCGGGCGCGGCGCAGCTAGCGGCGCGCCCCCGGCCCCGACGGCGAGAGCAGTCCCGGCCGCTCCATCGCCTCGCGCCACAGGGCACGGGCCTCCTCGCGCGTGCCGCCCGAGGGCATGCGCTCGGCGATCCAGGCAGGGGCCGCGGTGGGCACGTCGGCCACGATCGGAGCGACGCCGGGGAAGCGCTCCTCGCCGAGCTCCTCGTGCGGCGAGACGATCATCTCGCTCAGGGTCTCACCGCGCCGGATGCCGGTCAGCTCGACGTGCGGCTCGCCGGCGCCCTCGGCGTGCCGCCAGATTCGCCGGGCGAGCTCACCGACTGTGAGCTGCGGGGGATCGGCCGGCGCGGCGAGCGGCACCCCCTCTGCGGCGAGCAGCGCTCCGTGCGCGGCGGCCGCGGCCGCGTGCGCCATGGTGATCCAGTAGCGCAGCATCCCGGTGTCGGTGATGGTCAGCGGGACGCCGGCCTGGGTCTGGTGCAGGAAGAGCTCGGACGCGCTGCCCGCGCTGCCCAGCACGTTCACGAAGCGCACCGCCATGCGCCGGGCGCCGGTCGACTTGGCCGCGAAGGCGGTCAGCTGCTCCATGAAGCGCTTGGTGCGCCCGTAGAGGCTGGCCGCCAGCGCCGCCTTGTCGGTCGAGGCCACGATCACCGTCTCGACCGAGGCGCTCTCCGAGGCTCCCAGCACGTTCCAGCTGCCCTGGAGGTTGGTGTCGAGGAACTCGTCGGGCTGGACCTCGGCCCAGTCGACGTGCTTGTAGGCGGCGAAGTGGAAGAGGAGGTGGGGCCGGGCGCGGCCGAGCTCGGCCTCGAGCCGGCTGCGGTCCCGGATGTCGCAGAGGACGTGGTCGATCCGCCGAAGCGCCTCCGGGTCGCGGGCCCGCCGGTCGGCGATCAGCGAGGCCTCGTGGCTGTCGAGCAGCGTTATCCGCTCGGGCCGGAAACCCCACAGCAGCGTGGCCAGGCTGCGGGCGATCGAGCCGCCGCCGCCGGTCATCAGCACCCGCCGGCCGCCCACGAGCTCCTGAAGCTCGAGCACGGCCGGAACCGGGTCGGGGCGCTCGAGCACCACCTGCCAGTCGAAGGCCGGGGGTCGCAGCCGGCGGGCGGAGCGGGGCAGCGGCTCGCGCCGCGGCTCGGCGAGGCCGCGCTCGAGCTTCCGGTAGCCCGCCTTCATGTCCGCGGAGCGGGCCGGGTCGGGCTCGTTGATCTCGGCGACCACGTAGCGGACCAGCGCGCCCAGGCGGGCCACGACCGGGTCGAGCTCGAGCTCGCCCAGCCCGTAGGGCAGGCCCTCGCCGAGGACGCCGAGCGCGTCCGACACGTGGGCGACCTCGGCGTGCGGGCCGAGCTCCTCCACGTAGCGCGCCAGCTCCAGCTCGTCGTCCGAGAGCAGTCCGAAGAGGGTTGGATAGGCGGCCGCGAACGAGCGAAACAGCGCGGCGTGGGAGGTGTCGAGCGTCAAGCCGAGCCCCGGCACGCGCTCCCGCCAGGCGAGCAGGTCGCGCCAGTGCCCCCCAAGCGGCGAGAGGTAGACACCTCCGGTCCGCATCCGCAGCACCGGCGGCACGTTCTCGATAAGCGGAGCGACCCCGTGCGAGCTGCAGACGTCCGCGTAGAAGGTCAGAAAGCGCTCGACCTCCGCCTCGTCGACACCGGCGTGCCACCGCTTCGCCCACTCCTCGGGCGGGCGCGGCGCGAACAGGTGGATGGTCAGGACCGGCGAGCCGACACCGGCGGCAAAGCTTCCGCTGCGCTCGATCGCCCGGCGCGCCTCGTCGTCGAGCCGGTCCACCCGCACGAATGCGCCGCTCGGCCAGGCCACGGGCGCCTCGGCGGTCACCGCCATCCCGGTGCCGTCCAGGGCGGCGCGAGCACGCTCGACGGCGGCGGCGGTCGCGGCGTCGCTCGCCACGTGCTGTGGCCCGAGGCAGATCTCGATTCCCCGCCACGGGCCGCCCTTCAGGCGGTCGGTCAGCTGCTCAGGCTCGGGCGCTGCCTTGAGCAGTGGGATGGCTTCGGAGCCAGTCGACATAGAGCTGAACCGCCTCGGCCAGCGGGCGCGTCGAAAACAGTAGCCGGGTGCCGGTCTCGTAGCTCTCGTTCTCGCCCGGGGCGAGTTCCCCTCCCGGCGTCTCGATCGGCGAGCTCGACCGGGCGGCCTCCCGCACCAGGCGCGCCGCGTCGATCAGCGCAGTGGCGACGCCACTGCCGAGCGTAACGGTCTGATCGAAGCGACGCTCGGCGATCAGTGACTCGAGCGCCGCCACCACGTCGTCCACGAAGACGAAGTCGCGGGTGCGCGAGGGGTTCCCGGGGATCACGATCGCCTCCCCGGCGAGCGCCCGCTCGGCGAAGGCAGCGATCGCGCCGGTGGCGCCCTCGGCCGCCACCTGGCCGGGGCCGAACACCGAGGTCATCCGCGCCACGATCGCGTGCGCGTCGTGGAGGCGGCAGGCCTGCTCCCCGAGGCGCTTCGAGATGGCATAGGGATCGGGCGGCGGGTCCTGCGCCGCCCGGACCGTCGACGGGTAGACGAGTGCGGCGCCGTGCTCGGCGCAGCCCTCCAGCAGGTTCAGCGTCGTTCCCGCGTTCTCGCGCACGGCCGCCGCCGGGTCCGCGCTCGCCGTGGCCGGGTCGGGGACGCCCGCGAAGTGAAGGACGGCGTCGCAGCCGGCGATCAGCTGGCGCGCCGCGGGGTCGCCGGCGTCCACCTCGACCGCCTCGAGCGCCTCGGCGCCGGCGCGCGGGCGACCGCCCGGCCGGGTAATCGCCACGACCTCCTGGCTGCGCTCGCGCAGGAGCGTCGTGTGACGCGAGCCGAGGAAGCCGGAGGCGCCGGTCACGAGCAGCTTCACACCATGTACTCCGCGAGCCGGTGCCGGTACTCGAACGGCGACACCACGCTCCACGCCGCCCCGCCCCTGGGTGGCTCGCTGCGGGCCAGCGCGGCCACGTCGGCCACGGTCACCGTCTCGGCGGCGACGTTGGCCCGCGAGACGCCGGGCTCGCCGGGCGAGCCGAGCAGTATCCGCGCTACGTCGTCGACGTGGACCACGCCGATCGTGGTCCGGCCGCCACCGTCCAGTGGTAGCGGCTCCCCGGCCGCGGCGAGCCGCCGGAACTTGTCGACCACGGTCTGCGACTCCGGTCGCCCGTGCTCCACCGGACCGGGCCCGTACACGATGCCCAGCCGCAGCAGCGCGAGGTCGAAGCCGTGCCGGCGCGCGTACATCTCGAGGCACAGCTCGGCGTAGATCTTCGAGAGATGGGAGAGGTCGCCCTGGGGGCCATAGGGGCGGTCGGCACCGACGTCGCCCTCGAGTCCCGGCCCGTAGACGTGCAGCGAGCTCCCGAAGACGACCGGCGGGCGGCCCGCCCGCGCCACCGCCTCGGCCACCCTCCTGGTCCCTGTCAGGTTGGTCTGCTCCGTGTAGTCGGGGTCGCGCTCGGCGAGCGGGCGGCTCGCCTGGGCGGCCAGCAGGTAGACGCGCGCCGGCCCCTCGGCGAGCAGGCGGTCGAGGTCGCCCGGCTTGCGGATGTCCGCCGTCTCAACCCGAGCGCCCCGCGCCTCGAGCCCGTCGAGCTGCGAGCGCTCGGTCGCGTGCCAGTTGTCGGCCAGTGTCACCTCGTGGCCCTCGTCGAGGGCTAGCCGACCGAGCGCAGCGCCGACGTAACCCGCCCCGAGGACGAGCAGCGGCGGCACTAAATCGAGTAGACGTTCGGGCCCGGCGGGACGACGTTGCGGGTGTCAACCACGAGCTTGGCCCACTTCCAGCGCGCCGGATCGGTGAACTCGCGGTGAGGCGTGAGCAGCACCACGCAGTCCGCCCACGAGATCGCCTCGGGGCCCCACGGCGCGGCCTCGTGGCGGGCCCCGTCGAGCTCGATCTCGGGCACCCACCGGTCGCAGTAGCGGACCTCGCCGCCGCGGTCGATCAGCTGGCGCATGACCTCGAAGCTCGGCGACTCGCGGGTGTCGTGCACCTCGCTCTTGTAGGCCATGCCGAGCAGGAGGAGCCGCGAGCCCTTGATCGGCTTGCCCGCGTCGTTCAGCGCGTCCGAGATCTTCTGGACCACGAACCTCGGCATCGCGGCGTTGATCTCATGCGCGGCGTCGATCAGCTGCGCCGAGTAGCCGTACTCCCGCAGCCGCCAGGCGAGGAAGTGGGGGACGACCGGGATGCAGTCGCCGCCGAGGCCCGGTCCGGGGTAGTGGGCGAGGAAGGCGAACGGCTTCGTCTTGGCGGCGTCGATCACCTCCCAGACCGAGATGCCGATCCGGTCGCACATCAGCGCCAGCTCGTTGGCCAGCGCGATGTTGACCGCACGGAAGGTGTTCTCGTGCAGCTTCGCGGTCTCGGCGACCATCGGGCTCGAGACCGGCACCACGGT
>DASQXU010000450.1:0-2023 GCA_035639555.1 Thermoleophilaceae bacterium | reverse complement strand
GGTCACCCCGAGCTTGGCGGCGATCTCCTTGTAGCTGTAGCCCGCGGCCCGGAGGGCGAGGACGCGGCGGCGGCGCCAGCGCAGGCCGGCCAGGGCCCGCAGCGCCTCGCGCGCCTCGGCCGCGAGCTCGACGTCGACCGGGGCCTCGACGAGCTCTTCGAGCGGAAGCGGGCGACGGCCAGCCTCCGGTGCGTGCTCTTGTCTGCCGACGTCCTCGGCCAGCGCCTCGCGTGCGGCCAGGCGCAGCAGCCGGAGGCCCTCGTGGAGGGCGACGACCCTGAGCCACCCGGGGAGGTTCTCGGTTCGCTCGGGTTGGCTTCGGCAGAGCTGGAGCCAGGCGTGGGCGCAGGCGTCCTCGGCCAGGGCCTCCGAGCAGTGGAGCCGGTGGCGGGTCACCCGCACGAGCCAGTCGTGGTGGCGGCGGAAGAGCTCGGCCTCATCGCCTCGAAGCGCGTGGCCGCGCTTGTGCGGAGAAGCCATTGCGGTAGGGGTCGAGCCCGACGAGCTCGCGGCCGGCGCTCGAGTCGCCGAGGCGCTCGAGCTGGGCGCGCGCAGTCGAGCGGGCGCGCTCGGACGGTGTTGCCACCGCGAGGCGGGGCGTGGTCGATTCGCTCATAGGGAAGTCCTTTCGTTTGGGCAAATGAGCAGCGCCGCGCTGGTCGGGCGGCGCTCGATCGGGGCGCGGGGCTGGTGCTCCGATGCGGCCCGTTGGGGAGCGGCGGCCGCGTGTGACACTCCGTACACGCAGCGCCGCTAGCTCACGACCATGCCCTGTTCGGGCATTGCCAGTCAGGTGGCCGGACGCGGGCAACCAGAAGCGCATGCGCCGAAGCACCGCAGGTCAGGTGCCTGCTCGGCAAGCCGAGCAACTGAGTGCGGACGGAAGGGCCGATCGCGCCAGGGCGCGGTACGAGTGGCGGCGGGCCGGGCGGCTAGAGGAGCGCGGCCTTCGGAGTCGCGCCCCTCCGCGCTCTCTCTGTCACGCGAAGCAATAGCTTCGCTCCCGCTCGGATGCCTTGCGGGCGCGCCGTGGTACGAGTCCGGCTACCGTTGCACCATCGGTCGTATGACCGAACCGCGCCGGCACCATCTCCTTCCGCGGTTCTACCTGCGCTTGTTCGCCGATGAACGCGAGCGCATGACCGTGGTGCCGCGCGCCGGCGCGAACGGGCCGCAGACCACCTACACCGCCACCGTCGAGAATGTCCTCGTTGAGCGCGACTACTATGCGATCCGCGACGAGGAGGGCGAGCGGAGCCAGGTCGTTGAGGAGGCCCTTGGCCGGCTCGAGGGGGCGGCGGCAACGGCCGTGCGAGCCCTTCTAGATGAGGGTCTCGTCCTCTCCGATGAGCTACGCGCGGCTTGGAGCGAGTTCATGGCCGTCCAAGTCACGCGGGGGCGCCAGTTCCGCGAGAGCCTCGGAAACTTCACCAGCGAGGTGGCGAGGTCGACGCTCGAAGTCACTGCCGCCAACGCCCCGGACGAGTACTTCGCGCAAATGAGCGCCGAGATGGTCGCGCGCGGGGATGAGCCCCTGCCGGACTCCCCCGAGGAGATACGCCGGGCGCTCACGAACCGCGAGGCCTACGAGATCGTTCCGAGCCAGGAGTACCTGATCGAGCTGAGCCTCGCCTCCGTCCGCGAGCTCACCAACATCTTCTTTCAGATGTCCTGGAAGCTCTTGCGCTTCGGGGAGGATTGCCTCTTCACCTGCGACCACCCCGTCATCTACTGGCGCCGGCCTCAGGACCCTCTCCCTTTCTCCGGCATCGGCCCGATCACTTCCGACGAGGTGCGCGTGCCGCTCTCGCCGCGCACGGCTCTGATCTTGGTGCATCCGATGCAGGTCGAGGAGGTGGAGGACGCCGAGTACGGCGCCGGCGAGACTGTTGCGCGAACCCTCAACCGGGACGTGCTCTTTTGGCCGTCGAGCCGCCAGTGGTTGATGCGACCGGGCGTCCGCCACGCCCTACCCGGCGCCGTCTGGCGGGAGTGGGGGCGCGAGTGGCTGAGGCCCGGGACC
>DASQXU010000449.1:0-11824 GCA_035639555.1 Thermoleophilaceae bacterium | reverse complement strand
TTCGTGGCCAGCCTCTACTTCCAGCACCTCCGCGGCTACTCGCCCCTCGGCGCCGGCCTGGCCCTCCTGCCGCTGGCCATCCTCGTCTCGCTCGGGTCGGCGCTCTCGGGCCAGACGACGGCGCGGCGCGGCCCGCGGGTCACGATGCTCGCCGGCCTGTGCCTCGGTGCCGCCGGGTTCCTCGGCTGGACGGTCGTCGGAGCGCACAGCGCCTACCCGCTGCTCGTGCCGGCCCTGCTCGCGATCGGCTTCGGGATGTCGTACACGATGCCGGCGGCGACGACCGCGGTAACCGACTCGGCTCCGCCGGGGCGCGTGGGCCTGGCCGGCGGCGCCCTCAACGCGAGCCGCCAGGTCGGGAGCGCCCTCGGGGTGGCGCTGCTCGGCTCGCTCGTGGCCGGCGGCGGGTTCATCGCCGGCATGCACGCCGCCGGCGCCCTCGCGGCGGCCACGTTCCTGGCCGCCGCCGGCATCGCCCTGCGCTGGGTAGGGCGGACCGCGCCCGGGATGTGAGCACACGCACACACGCGCCGGTCCCGGCTGCCACGCTCCTTGTGTGCTCAGGCAACTGCCAGACGGCGTCCCGGTCCTCGTCCGCCCGATCCGGCCGGACGACAAGCACCTCTTGGAGGAGGGCCTCCGCCGGCTCTCGGCGCGGAGCGTGCAGCGCCGCTTCCTCTCGCCCAAGCGAAAGTTCACGCGGGCCGAGCTTCGCTACCTCACCGAGGTCGACGGCCGAAACCACGTGGCGCTCGTGGCCGAGTCGCCCACCCAGCCGGGCCGCCTGCTCGGCGTCGCCCGGTTCGTGCGCTCCGACGACGACCCGGAGGCCGCCGAGGCGGCGATCGTCGTAGGCGACGACTGGCAGGGGCGCGGGCTAGGTTCGCTGCTCGCCCGCGAGCTCGCCGGCCGCGCCCGGGAGCTCGGGATCCGCCGGTTCACCGCCACCATGGCGAGCGACAACCTCGAGGCCAGGCGGCTCACGCGGAGCCTGACGGCGCACCCCGAGCAGCGCCACGCCGGTCGCGGGGTCTCGGAGGTGGTCCTCGACCTGGCGGCCTGAGCGCCCGGCGCTCAGGAGACGGTCCAGGTGTCCCCGCCGTGCAGCACCCGCTCGAGCTCGGCCATGCCCACCTCGGCGCGGGCGGCCTCGAGCTCCTGCTGTAGCCGCTCGCCGTAGATCGGCCGTTCGATCGAGCGGAAGACCCCGATCGGCGTGGGGCCGGTCGGGCGCTGGGCCAGGTGCGCGAGCTCGAACGCAAGGCCGGGGTCGCCCCGGGTGGCATCGTGCACGACCAGCGCCTCCTCGCCGACCTCCGCCACCTCGACGATCTCGAGCCGCCCGTCGGCCCCGCGCACGACCCCGCGCTCGCGCTCGGCGCCGAAGCGGATCGGCTCGCCGTCCTCGAGCGGGATCTGATTGGCCTCCTTCTGGCCCTTCACGCGCACCGCGTCGAACGCGCCGTCGTTGAAGACGTTGCAGTTCTGGTAGATCTCGACGAACGCCGCCCCGTGGTGGGCGGCCGCCGCGCGCAGGGTCGCGGCCACGTGCTTCTTGTCGGTGTCGACCGTGCGGGCGACGAACGTCGCCTCGGCGCCGAGGGCGAGCGACACCGGGTTGAACGGATGGTCCTGGGAGCCGAACGGCGTGGACTTCGTGACCTTGCCCTCCTCGCTGGTCGGCGAGTACTGGCCCTTGGTCAGCCCGTAGATCTGGTTGTTGAACAGCAGGATCTTGAGCGGGACGTTGCGCCGCAGCGCGTGGATCAGGTGGTTGCCGCCGATCGAGAGGGCGTCGCCGTCGCCGGTGACGACCCAGACCGAGAGGTCGGGGCGCGAGCTCGCCACCCCGGTGGCCAGAGCCGGGGCGCGGCCGTGGATCCCGTGCATCCCGTAGGTGTCCATGTAGTAGACGAAGCGCCCGGCGCAGCCGATGCCGGTGACGAACACGATCTTGTCGGGCGGGATCCCGAGCTCGGGCATGAACGACTGCACCGAGGCGAGGACCGCGTAGTCCCCGCACCCGGGGCACCAACGGGTCTCCTGGTCGGAGGAGAAGTCCTTCTTGGTGAGCTTCGCCGGCTCGCGGACCTCGGCGCTCGGGCTGACCGCGCCCTCGCCCGGCTGCCCGAAGCCGCGGCCGTTCGTGCTTCCTCCGTTGCGGCCGCTCACCCCAGTCGCTCCAGCATCTGGGCCATCACGTCGCGGGTGAAGATCGGCAGCCCGTCGACCTTGGTGTAGCTCTGGCAGTCCACCAGGAACTCCGCGCGCAGCAACTTGGCGAGCTGGCCCATGTTCATCTCGGGGACGAGGACCTGCTCGTACGAGCGGAGCACCTCGCCCGTGTTGCGGGGGAGCGGGTTGAGATAGGTGAGGTGGGCGGTGGCCACCTTGACGCCGTGCTCGCGCCGGACCCGCCGGGCGGCGCCCTGGATCGCGCCGTAGCTCGATCCCCAGCCGAGCACGAGCAGCGAGGCGTCGCCGTCCGGGTCGTCGACCTCGAGCTCGGGCAGCTCGTGGGCGATGCGCGCCACCCGCTCGGCGCGCAGGCGCGTCATGTGCTCGTGGTTCTCGGGCTCGTAGGAGATGTTCCCGGTGCCGTCCTCCTTCTCGAGGCCGCCGATCCGGTGGCGCAGCCCCGGCGTCCCCGGCACCGCCCAGGGGCGCGCCAGGCTGTCGTCGCGCAGGTAGGGCCAGAACTGGCCGTCGCGGTTCGGCTCGGTGGCGAAGCCGGGGTCGATCTCCACGAGCGACGACACGTCGGGAAGGCGCCAGGGCTCGGAGGAGTTGGCCAGGAAGGTGTCGGAGAGGACGATCACCGGGGTGCGGTAGCGGACGGCGATCCGCACCCCCTCGAGGGCGGCGTCGAAGCAGCCGCCCGGGGTGGCGGGGGCGATCACCGGCAGCGGGGACTCGCCGTGGCGGCCGTAGAGCGCCATCAGCAGGTCGGCGGCCTCGGTCTTGGTGGGCATGCCGGTGGAGGGGCCGGCGCGCTGGATGTCGATCACGACGAGCGGCAGCTCGAGCGCCACCGCCAGCCCGATGGTCTCCGTCTTCAGGTCCATGCCGGGTCCGCTCGTGGCGGTCACGCCGAGCTTGCCGGCGAACGAGGCGCCGAGCGCCATGTTGGCCGCGGCGATCTCGTCCTCGGCCTGAACCGTTCGGACGCCGAAGCGCTTGTGGCGCGAGAGGTTGTGGAGCAGCTCGGAGGCCGGGGTGATCGGGTAGCTCGCGTAGAAGAGGCCGAGCCCGGAGCGCACGCTGGCCGCGAGCAGCCCGAGCGCCAGGGCGCTCGTGCCGTTGATGTTGCGGTACGTGCCCGGGGGCGCCGGCGCCGGCTCGACCTCGTACTGGACGCCCACCAGCTCGGCGGTCTCGCCGAAGTTCCAGCCGGCGCGGAAGGCGGCCAGGTTCGCGTCGCGGACCGGCGGTCGGTCGGCGAACTTCGCCTCGATCCAGCGGATCGTGGGCTCGGTCGGCCGTCCGTACATCCAGGAGACGAGCCCGAGCGCGAAGAGGTTCTTGGAGCGCGAGGCGTCGCGCGAGCTGATCCCCTCGATGCCCTCGGTGGCCCGCACGGTCATCGAGGTCATCGGGACGCGGAAGACCTGAAACTCGTCGAGTGAGCCGTCGTCGAGGGGGTTGGCCTCATAGCCGGCCTTGCGGAGGTTGTGATCGGTGAAGCCATCCTCGTTGACGAGGATCGTCCCCCCCTTCTCGAGCGAGCCGACCTGGGTGATGAGCGCCGCCGGGTTCATCGCCACCAGGACGTTCGGGTGATCCCCCGGGGTGAGGATGTCGCGCGAGGCGAAGTGGATCTGGAAGGCCGAGACCCCATGGGGGGTGCCGGCCGGGGCGCGGATCTCCGCCGGGAAGTCGGGGAGGGTGGCCAGGTCGTTCCCGGCCACCGCGGTCTCGTCGGTGAAGCGGCTCCCCACCACCTGCATGCCGTCGCCCGAGTCGCCGGCGAACCGCACGACGACGCGATCCCTCTTCTCGACTGTCTTGCTCATCGGGTGCCCCGCCCCTCGGCGATCATGGGGTCCGTCGGGAACTGATCGGGAACCGCTGACGAACCGATGCGTTGAGTGTAGCCACCTGGTCGGGCGGTCAGGCCGGTCAAAAGTCCAGCTGGGGGCGGTAATCGACCGGGTGTTCCCCGACCGGGGCCCAGCGCCGCCGCCGCGGCTCTCGGGTACGCTTCCGCGCGCTCCGGGGTCGCTTGGCCCTCGACCCCCGATCAACGCAGATGAAGGTCTCGGTCCCAAAGGAAAGCGCCGCGGGCGAGCGCCGAGTGGCGCTCGTCCCCGACGCGGTCGGGCGACTCGTGTCGATCGGGCTCGAGCTCGCGATCGAGGAGGGGGCCGGCGAGGGCGCCCATCACTCGGACTCCGCCTATGAGGAGGCTGGCGCCACGGTCTCGCAGGGGGTCGGCTTCTCGGGCGACGTGGTGGCCAAGGTCGGGACCCCGACGCCCGATGAGATCGGCCGGCTTCGCCCGGGCGCGGTCCTGATCGGCTTCCTCCAGCCCTTGACCTCGGCCGAGACCACCCGGGCGCTCGCCGACGCCGGGGTGACCGCCTTCGCCATGGAGGCCGTTCCCCGCATCACCCGAGCCCAGTCGATGGACGCGCTCTCCTCCCAGGCCACGGTGGCGGGGTACCGGGCGGCGCTGATCGCCGCCCAGGAGCTCGGCCGCTTCTTCCCGATGCTCACCACCGCCGCCGGCACCGTGCGGCCGGCCTCGGTGCTCGTCCTCGGAGCGGGGGTGGCGGGCCTCCAGGCGATCGCTACCGCCCGCCGGCTCGGCGCGGTGGTGCAGGCATTCGACGTCCGCGCGGCGGTGGCCGAGCAGATCCAGTCCCTCGGCGCCCGCTTCCTCGAGCTCGACCTCGGCCTCGAAGACGCCGAGGCGGCCGGCGGTTACGCGCGCCCGCTCACCGACGAGGAGCAGCAGCGCCAGCGCGAGCTGCTGGCCGACGAGATCGCGAGGATGGACGCGGTCATCGCGACCGCCGCGGTTCCGGGTCGGAGGGCGCCGCTGCTCATCATCGAGGACGGCGTGCGGCGGATGAAGCCCGGCTCGGTGATCGTCGACCTCGCCGCCGAGACCGGCGGGAACTGCGAGCTCACCCAGCCCGGGCAGACGGTCACGAGGCACGAGGTCACTATCGTCGGCCCGCTCAACCTCCCCGCGAGCATGCCCGACCACGCCTCCCAGCTCTACGCCAAGAACGTCCAGAGCCTGCTGGAGCTGATGGTCGAGGACGGCGAGCTCAAGCTCGACTTCGAGGACGAGGTGATCGCCGGTGCCTGCATCACGCGCGACGGCGAGATCGTGCACGAGGGGGCGCGGCAGGCCGCGGGGGTGGCGGCGTAGTGGACCTGTTGACCGAGCTCACCGTGCTGGTGCTCGGCGCGTTCGTGGGCTTCGAGGTCATCTCGAAGATTCCCAACACGCTCCACACGCCGCTGATGTCGGCGACCAACGCCATTCACGGCATCGTGCTGCTCGGCGGCCTGCTGCTGATCGGCCAGGTTCACGGCTTCTTCGCCAAGCTGATCCTGGTCATCGCCATCGCCTTCGGGACGATCAACATCGTCGGCGGCTTCCTGGTCACCGACCGGATGCTCGAGATGTTCAAGGGCCGGCCGCGGCCCGGGGAGGACGAGCGGAAGTGACGCCGCCGCTCGCCACCTTTCTCCAGAACACCAACTTCATCCGCGCCCTCTACATCCTCGCGTTCATCTGCTTCATCTTCGGGCTGCGGCTCGTCACCCACCCGAGCACGGCGCGGCGCGGCAACCTGATCGCGGCGATCGGGATGGCCATCGCCGTCGCGGCGACACTGCTGATCCCGTCGGTCGGCGACTACGGGCTGATCGCGCTCGGGATCGCGATCGGCACCGCGGTCGGGATCCCGGCCGCCCGCAACGTGCGGATGACCGCGATGCCCCAGATGGTGGCCCTCTTCAACGGCGTCGGCGGCGGCGCGGTGGCGCTCATCTCGTGGGCCGACTTCCGCCACTCGGGCGGCGACCTCGCGCTGCGCACCCTGATCCCGATCCTGTTCGCGGCGATCATCGGCTCGATCTCCTTCTGGGGCTCGAACATCGCCTTCGGGAAGCTCCAGGAGATCCTGCCCGGGCGGCCGATCCAGCTCCCAGGGCAGGAGTTCGTGAACATCGGCCTGCTCGCGGTGGCGGTGGGGTGCGCGGTCACCATCGCCAGCGGCGTCCACTCCGAGGCCCTCTTCATCGCGATCCTCCTGTCGGCCGCGGTGCTCGGGAACATGTTCGTGCTGCCGATCGGCGGCGCCGACATGCCGGTCGTCATCTCGCTCCTGAACGCGTTCACCGGCGTGTCTGCCGCGCTGGCCGGCATCGCCCTCCAGAACGCGGCCCTGATCGTGGGCGGCATCCTGGTCGGGGCCTCGGGCTCGATCCTCACGAACCTCATGGCCAAGGCGATGAACCGCTCGATCGCCAACATCGCGGCCGGCGGCTTCGGCGGGGTGGCCATCGCCGCGGCCGGCGGTCCGGAGAGCGACGGCCGCTCGGTCCGCTCCACCGACCCGGCGGACGTGGCCATCCAGCTCGCCTACGCGCGCCGAGTGGTGGTGGCGCCCGGCTACGGGATGGCGGTGGCGCAGGCCCAGCACACGGTGAAGGAGCTGGCGGACGAGCTCGAGAAGCGCGGGGTCGAGGTCAACTACGCGATCCACCCGGTGGCCGGCCGGATGCCCGGGCACATGAACGTGCTGCTGGCCGAGGCCGACGTCCCCTACGACAGCCTCAAGGAGATGGATGAGATCAATCCCGAGTTCCCGCAGACCGACGTGGCGCTCGTGATCGGCGCGAACGACGTGACCAACCCGGCAGCGCGGGAGCAGGCCGACTCGCCGATCTACGGCATGCCGATCCTCGACGTCGACAAGGCGAGCGCGGTCGTCGTGCTGAAGCGCTCGATGAACACCGGCTTCGCCGGGGTGGACAACCCGCTGTTCTACAAGGAGAACACCGCGCTGCTGTTCGGTGACGCCAAGGACTCGGTCTCCAAGGTGCTGAAGGAGATCGAGGAGCTCTAGGCGCGTCGACCGGGTTGATTTCGCGCCCGAAGGACGGTTAGCTTGGTCGAAGCGGACAGACCAACATAGGAGGTGCGCATGGCTTGGCGGATGTCCGGGACCTACGTGGCCAGCTGCAACTGTCAGCTCCTGTGTCCGTGTCCGACCGACGGCCCGCCGACCGCTCCGGACGGGCACTGTCGGGGGATCGGGGTGTTCCAGATCCGGGAGGGCAGCCTCGACGACACCGATCTCTCGGGCACGGCGTTCGCGCTCGTCAACCTGTTCCCGTCGAACATCTCGTCCGGTAACTGGAAGCTCGGCGTGGTCGTGGACGAGGGAGCGTCGGACGAGCAGGCGGGGGCGCTCGGGCGGATCCTGCACGGAGAGGAGGGCGGCCTGTTCGCCGAGTTCGCGCCGCTCGTCGAAGAGTGGCTCGGGGTGGAGCGCGCGGCTGTCTCCCTCTCGGACGGCGACGCCCCCAGCGCGCAGGCCGGTGAAGCGAGCCTACGGTTCGAGCCGCTCGAGGGCCCGGGCGGCGGACACACGACGGTCAAGAACGCCATCTTCGGGTTCGCGCCCGAGTACAGGGTCGGTCACGCCCCCGGCCACTCGAACTGGTTCGGCCTCGACTTCGACGGCGTCTACGGGGAGAGCGCCGACTTCGAGTTCGCGAGCGAGATGGCCGAGGAGGCGCCCAGGGGACGCGGATAGGCGCTCCCGCGCCCCGGCGCCGCTAGAGCAGGCTCTCCTGGACCGGCGCCCGCCGCCGGCGGCGCGGGATGCCCGCCGCCTCGGCGAGGGCGACCTCCACGTCGGCGAGGATCGCGCGCTCCGAGCGGGAGGCGACGATCGGCTCGGCCAGGCCGTCGACGTGCACGTAGGTCCGTCGCCCCTCGCGGCGCTCCTCGCGCTCGAGCGGGACGAGCGCAAAGACCCGATCCGCGCGGACGAACTTCCCGTAGCCGAGCGGGATCATGCGCGGTTCTCGCTTGGGCATCGCTCCTCGCCGGCGTACCCTGGCCGGCGACGGAGACGATACCCCGCGGGTCAGCGGGAACCGATCGCGGTGGCGGTCCGACCGACCCCGATGCGGCCGGAGCTCAGGCCGCCGCGGTTGCCGAAGGCCTCGCTTCGCGCGCCGCGCAGCCGCTCGTCGACCGGCGTGGCCGGAGCCACCCCCGCGTAGCCCGGGCGGCGCGCGGCCCGATCCAGCGCGCGGTCGAGCACGTCCTCGAGCAGGGTCAGGCCCTCGAGCCCCGGGATGTCCGACACCGTGCGGTCGATCTCGCGGATCGCCCGCCGCCCCTCGGGCGAGTCGCCGAACAGGTACAGGGTGAGGGCGTCCACCTCCTCGTGCGACTTCACACCGGCGCCGACCGGGGTCCACAGGCTCTCGAACGCCCAGCGCACGACCCGGCGGGTGCGCCTCGGCGCCGCGGCGAGGCGAGCCTTGCCCTGCGCCCGGTAGAACGCGAAGTGGCGCCGCTCGTCTTGGATCACCCGCCGCAGCATCTGGTGGAGCACCGGGTGCTCCGAGCGGCGGATCAGCTGCTGGTAGCCGGTCAGGGTCGTCAGCTCGTTGATCGCCCCCCAGGTCATGTGCAGGGCGATGAAGTCGGGGAACACGAGCGACCCGACCATGGTCGGCAGGAGCGAGAGCTGATGTCCAACCCCGAGCTGCTCGCGAAACCGGCGGGTACGGCTGGCCCTGGTCGGCATGGGAGTGGAGCCGTCGGGCAGCTTCGGCTCGGCCGGCACCTCGATCCCGTAGGCGCGCAGGAAGTCGGAGAACGCCTCCCCGTGCCACAGCTCCTCGTAGACCCAGCAGGCCAGGAACGCGGTGATCTGCGGATCGCCGGCGGCCCGGGTGGCGAGCAGGTCCCGCAGGTAGATCACGGTGTGGGTCTCGATGTCCATCATGTAGTGCATGCACATCACGTCGCCGTCCGCGAGCGGATGGCGGGGGATGTCCTCCCAGCGCAGGGCGCTCAGGTCGAGCTTGCGCGACGCCCGCAGGTAGCGGTCGAGGTCGAACTCGATGACTCGCTTGGGCATCCCTCGACCTTCTACGTGCCAGGGCACGGTTCGGTTCACGCACGCTCGCGCGCGGCGGCGCCGCCGGGGCCGACCGGCGCCGACGCCTCGCCGGGGCCCAGCTCGTCCACGACGCGCGCGAAGCGCTCGTCCATCTCGGGCGCGCTCTGGCGCCCACCGACGTCGAAGACCGGCGACAAGACCCCGCGCAGCACGAGGAGCGAGCGGATCCACGGCGGCGCGACCACCCAGCGCCGGCGGCGCTCGATCCCCTCGACGACCGCCTCGCCCGCCGCCGAGATCGGATAGGTCTTGCCAAAGGGCCCGGGCAGCCGCGCCCGGGCGAACCCCATCGCCGGATGGGCGTCGCCTCCGGCGACCATGTCGGTGGCGATCCAGGAGAAGTAACCCACCCCGACGTCGACCCCCAGGTGGGCGAGCTCGACGCGCAGGCTGTTGGCGAACGCCTCGACGCCGGCCTTGCTCGCCGAGTAGGCGGCCATGCCGGGCAGCTGCGCGGCCACGGCCAGCGAGGCGATGATCAGCAGGTAGCCGCGACGGGCGATCAGGTGCGGCAAGCAGGCCCGCACGGTCCGCCAGCTCCCGAGCAGGTTGACCTCGATCGTCCGCTCGAACGCGGCCGGGTCCATCGAGCGGACCATCCCGGTCGGCGCGATGCCGGCGTTCGCCACCACCGCGTCGATGCCGCCGAACCGCTCGGCGGCGCCGGCGACCGCGCCCTCGAGCGCATCCACGTCGGTCACGTCGGCCACGAAGGCGGCCGCCCGCTCGCCGCACTGCTCGGCGACTCGCTCGAGCTCTTCGGGCTCGAGCCCGACCAGAGCGACGTTCGCCCCCCGCTCCGCCAGCCGGCGCGCGCTCTCGGCGCCGATCCCGCGCGCCGCGCCCGTGACCAGCACGGTCTGACCCTGGACCGCTCGTGCCTCGCGAGCCACCGGCGCGAGCCTATCCGAGTGGCGCGGGGGAGGCGAGCTGGCCCTCGTAGGGGCCCCGCCCGGTCAGGCAGGCCGCCCCGCAGCGCGCGGCCAGCTCGATCGCCTGCCCGACGGGCAGCCCCGCGCCGAGGCCGTAGGTCAGCCCGGCCGCGAAGCTGTCGCCGCAGCCGTAGGCGTCGCGCACCGGCCCCGGGACCGGAGCGGCCTCGTAGCGCCGCCGCTCGCCGTCGCGCTCCCACTCGCCCCCGGCACCGCTCGCGGTGCGGACGACCAGGCGCGGTGCGGGATCGAGGTCGCCCGGCTCGTAGCGCTCGCCGGTGTCCCGGCCGCTTCCGACCAGCGCGTCGAGCTGCACGTGGGCGGCGGCGAGGATCTCGAGCCCGCGCGGCGTGGCCACGAGCGTCCGGGCGGCCCGCGCGGCGCGGACGGCGTCGACGTCCCCCGCCGTGAAGTACACGGCGTCCACCGCGCCGAGCTCCTCCCAGGGCAGCGGGTCGTCCCCCCGGGGGCCGAGCCGGTCCCCGATGACCGTGATCGTCCGCTCGCCCTCCGCGTCCAGGTAGACCACCGCCCGCCGCTGGCGCTCGGGGCGAAAGGCCGCGCGGACCTCGAGGCCGAGGTCGTTCAGTGCGGCGTGGGCGCGGTGGCCGAGGTCGTCGTCCCCGAGCGCCGTGTAGAAGGTCGCCCGGCCCGCGAGCTTCGCGAGCTGGACGGCCGCGACCGCCCCACCCCCGGCCGGCTCGTCCCAGGCCTCGAGGGCGTGGATGATCTCGCCGGCCACCGGCAGCCGCTCCACGCGCACGAACTCGACCCACTCGACGTGTCCGACCACGGCGGCGCGCACATCCGCAGTCTCACACGAGAACGCGAATCCGTCCGACCCGACTGCTGTGCTCAGGAGGAGCGACCGGCGGGGCAGAGAACCTTCGGACGATGAGCCAAACCACCGAGACGGTGCGAAACCAGGGCTTCATGCCGCTGGCCAGTGACGTCCCAGACGGGATGACGCTCACCCAGTATCGCGGTCGCCGGCAGCGGCAGGCGGCCGGGCGCGGCCGCCGGCTGGGCCGCCGCGGCGCGGCCGCCGGGCGCCGCTGAGGGTCACGTGGAGGACCCCATGCCGGTCGGGCACGGGGTCGCCGTTCCGCTGTCCGAGGTCGAGCTCAGAGCAACGCGATCGTCGGGACCGGGCGGCCAGCACGCGAGCGCGAGCGCCACGCGGGTCGAGGCGTCATTCGACGTCGGGGCGTCGCGGGCGCTCGACGAGAGCCAGAAGCGGCGGGTGATGGCTCGCTACGGGCCGCTGGTCACGGCCGTGGCGCAGGACACCCGCAGCCAGGCCCGCAACCGCGAGCTCGCCCTAGAGCGCCTTCGCTCGCGGCTCGCCACCGCGCTCGCCGTGCCGCGCCCGCGACGGGCCACCCGCCTGACCGAGGCAGCCAGGGAGCGCCGCCTGGAGGGCAAGCGGCGCCGCGCCGAGGTGAAGCGGCGGCGCAGGCGGCCGGGCTACTCGGACTGGTAGCCCACGCTCCGCGCGCCGCTCAGGCGAAGTGGAGGTCGGCGGTCTCCTCCCCGTCGACCGGGCGCTCGCACGTCGGGCACCACCAGCGCGCCTCGACCGGCGTCCCGCACGCGGTGTGCCGCGGCGGCTCGGTCGACTCCCGGTGGCGCGCACCCCAGTCGGCGAGCAACCTGAGCGCGCCGGCCAGCTCGCGCCCGCTCGCGGTCAGCTGGTAGACGAAGCGCGGGGGCCGCTCCGAGTAC
>DASQXU010000448.1:0-8579 GCA_035639555.1 Thermoleophilaceae bacterium | reverse complement strand
TCACCGGCGCCGCGGCCCACGTACGACGCCGGCCCGGTGCCGGGGTAGAGCGGCCACTGGTGGACGGAGACGTAGAGGACGTCGTCGTCGGCCGCGAACGTCGTCTCCGTCCCGTTGCCGTGGTGCACGTCCCAGTCGAGGATCAGCACCCGCTCGAGCCCGTGGCGGTCCAGGGCACGGCGAGCCGCCACCGCCACGTTGTTGAACAGGCAGAAGCCCATCGCGCGCGCGGGCTCGGCGTGGTGGCCCGGCGGGCGCAGGGCCGCGAAGCCGGTCGGCGCCTCCCCGGAGAGCAGCGCCTCGGCCAGCGCGCACGCGCCGCCGGCGGCGTGGAGGGCGGCGTCGAAGGAGCGGGGGCTGGTCGGGGTGTCGAGGTCGAGCGGCGCGCCTCGAGCCGCATGCTGGCGGACCGTCTCGACGTGCGCCCGCGAGTGCACCGCCAGCACGCGCTCGAGCTCGACCTCCGGGGCCTCGCGGCGCTCGTAGCCGAGCCAGTCGCGCCGCCCGAGCTCGGCCTCGATCGCCCGGATGCGCGCCGCGCGTTCGGGGTGGGCGCCGGTCTCGTGCTCGAGCGAGGAGGGATGAGTGAAGAGGAGGGGGGCGGCGATCGCGTTACCGTACCCGCGGCCGATGGCCGCCACCCGTCGCGCACCCCATGGTGCGGATGATCGCCGCCGCCTGCCGGCCGTGCACAGAGAGCCGGGGCGCTCACCAGCGCGAGGACTTCCCGCGAGCTCGACCCCGGCCTCGACGACCACCACGCCGTGCTTCGACCGGGTGCCGCCCCGAGGTGCGAGCGCTGGGATTAGATACTCGGGCGGTGGCGAGCACCGACATCCACGAGCTGTTCCGCGAGGCCATGGCCTCGCTCGCGTCCGGGGTGACCGTGGTCACCGCCCGCCGCCCCGACGGCCACCCGTGCGGGCTCGCCGCCACCTCGGTCTCCTCCTACAGCGCCAACCCGCCCTCGCTGCTGGTCTCGATCGCACACAGCTCCCGCTGCCACGAGGCCCTTGCCGGCGGCGAGCGATTCGGCGTCCACATCCTGCGCGCGGACGAGCTGGCGGTCGCGCACGTGTTCGCCGGCAAGGGCGACGACAAGTTCGGCGGGCTCCGGTGGCGCTGGGACGGAGACGTGCCGGAGCTGATCGGGACGATCGCCTACATGCGCTGCCGGCGGACCGCCCGCTTCGACCGCTACGACCACACGATCCTGATCGGCGACCTCGAGGCCGGACGGATCGCGGACGGAGAGCCCCTGCTCTACGCCCGCCGGCGGATGGACTGGCTGCTGCGGACGGGGCCTCCGTAGCCGGGGGCGCTAGCCCTCCAGCCCGGCGGCCTCGAGCGCCTCGGCACGGTCCCGGTAGATCTGGATTGACGACAGGCGCCCGTGGCGAGCGGTCCAGACGTGGGCGGTCTCCCGCTCGGTTGGGATGCCGCTCACGCCACCCTCGGCGACGACACGGACGAGCACCACCACGCGATCCCCGGCGTCGAGCACGCGCTCGGGCTCGAACCGAAACTCGGACCAGGTGTCCCTGAGCATGGCGCTCAGCCGCGACATGCCCTCTCGGCCCCGAAGCACCTGCTCGCCCTCGGGATAGTCGGCAGGCATGCGGACCTCGAACTCCTCCTCGTAGTAGTCGCGGAACAGGCGATCGAGGACCGCCGCCTCGTCGTCGGGGTTCACCACCACGCCGAGGTTCCCGCCATCGGCGTAGACCCGACGGACGAGCTCCACCTCCTCCTGCGACATCGCGCGCCCAGTATCCCCCGTTGCGCCGCCGACACGGATGCCCCCGGCCGCCCAGCCCCTCTGTAGAGCGAATTCGGCGCCCCTCCGGGCCTTAATGCGAGCTTAACGTTGGATTCGTTCTCCGTTCACGAGGCGTTGTTTCAATCGCCACCCAGCCAGAGGCACGGTTGCCGCACGAGGCACAGGGAGGGCCAGGCTATGTACCAGTTCAGCCGCTCGATCTACCGGGAGCTCGGCCCGGCCGTCGTGCCCGGCAAGGGCGAGGACCCCTGCCTCGCCCGGGCGCGCTTCCTGCGGGCGTGCGAGTCGGCGGTCGAGCGCCTGGCGATGGACCGCCACTACTTCGCCCGTCCGGCGCGGACCCTCTTCAACGACGTTCGCCGCTTCTTCCCGATGTCCGTACAGCTCCGCGCCTACCACGTGATCCAGCGCCACATGACGCTGGCCGCCGAGTACGTCGACAGCCAGGCGCGCGCCGGCGTGACCTTCGACGGCAGCCCGCTGTGCTGTCACGCGACCACCAGGAAGGGCACCTCCTGCCAGCGCGTCCCCCTCCCGGGGAGCAAGTACTGCCCCTCCCACAAGCACCTGGAGGAGGACTTCCAGGTCACGGCGGCGTAGCCGGCCGACCCCGGTCACCGGCCGCCGCCGGCGCCTCCCGCGAACCTGACCGCAGTTGAGCCCCTCATAGGGGCCGAACGTCGCTCGGGTCGTCACGGCCGTTAGCGTTGCCCTCCCGTGGTACTCGGAGTCGACGTCGGCGGCACCTTCACGGACGCCGTCCTTCTCGCCGGCGAGCGGCTCCACACCGGCAAGGCGCCGACCACCCCGGACGACCACTCGGAGGGGGTGATGAGGGCGGTGGAGGAGGCGCTCGGGCGGGCCGGCGCGAGCCACTCCGACGTCGAGCGCTTCGTACACGGGATGACCGTCGGGACCAACGCCCTGCTCGAGGGGAAGACCGCGCGCACCGCCCTGCTCGCGACCGCCGGCTTCACCGACCTCGAGGAGCTCGGGCGCCAGGCCCGGCCCGAGCTCTACCGGCTCTGCGCCGGCCACCCGCCACCGCTCGTGCCGCCCGAGCTCCGGATCGCGGTGCCCGAGCGCGCCGGGCCGCAGGGAGTGCTGCGCGAGCTCGACGAGGAAGAGCTCCGTTCGGCGCTCGGGGAGGTCGAGCTCGAGTCGGCCGCGGTGTGTCTCCTGTGGGGGTTTCGACACCCCGAGCACGAGCGGCGGGCGAGCGCGCTCGTGTGCGAGCTCCATCCCGGAGCGCACGTCTCCACCTCGCACCAGACCGCCGGCGTGTTCCGCGAGTACGAGCGCTGCGTCACGACAGTGGTCGACGCGGCCCTGTCGCCGCTCCTGCGCGGATACCTCGGCCGGCTGGCCGAGCGGGCGCGCGAGGCCGGCCTGCCCGCGCCCGAGGTGATGCTCTCGAGCGGCGGGGTCGCCGACGCGAGCACGGCCGCCGCGCACGGCGCCTGGACCGTGCTATCGGGGCCGGCCGGAGGGGCGGTCGGCTCGGCGCGGATCGCCGAGCTCGTCGGGGCGGGCGACGCGGTGGGGCTCGACATGGGCGGGACCTCCTGCGACGTCTCGGTCGCGCTTGGCGGCGAGGTCACGGTGGGGCGCGGGCGCGAGGTCGGCGGCCGCGCGCTGGCTCTGCCGATGGTCGAGGTGCACACCGTCGGGGCCGGTGGAGGGAGCATCGCCTGGCGCGACGCGGGCGGCGCGCTCCGGGTCGGGCCGCAGTCGGCCGGGGCCGACCCCGGCCCGGCCTGCTACGGCCGGGGTGGCGAGGAGCCCACGGTCACCGACGCCAGCCTGCTGCTCGGATACCTCTCGGCCGAGTCGCCCCTCGCCGGCGGGGTCGACCTCGACGCGGGGGCGGCCGAGCGGACGGTCAGGGCGCTGGGTCGCGACCTCGGCCTGAGCGTCGAGGAGGCGGCGGCGGGGATCGCGCGCGTGGCCGGCGCCGAGATGGCGCAGGCGGTGCGCGTGGTGACCGTCGACCGCGGGATCGACCCGCGCGAGCTCGCACTGGTCGCGTTCGGCGGGGCGGGGCCGCTCCTCGCCGCCGCGATCGCCGAGGAGCTCGGGATGTCCCGGGCGGTGGCGCCGTTCTCCTCGGGCGTCCTCTCGGCGCTCGGGCTGGTCGTCTCCGAGCGACGCCGCGACGTGGTCGAGTCGGTGCTGCTCTCGGGCGACTCCCTGACCCGGCAGGCGGTCGCGGCCGTGGTCCGCCGCCTGGGTGAGCGGGGTCGCGACGAGCTCGCCTCGCCCGACGCCGAGCTGCGGGCGACGTACGACCTCCGCTACGCCGGCCAGGCGTTCGAGCTCGCGGTGCCCGGCGAGCTCGAGCCCGATCCGGGGGAGCTGCGGCGGGCGTTCGACCACGCCCACGCCGACCACTACGGCTACGACGATCCGGAGGCCGAGCTCGAGCTCGTGACCGTGCGCGTGGCCGCCGCGCTGCCCGGAGAGGAGCCCCGGCCGGCCGAGCCGGCGGAGGCGCCGGGCCGCGGCTCGCGGCGGGCGCGCTTCGGGGAGCGGCTGGTCGAGGCGCGGGTGCTCGGCCAGGGAACGGCCGAGGTCGAGGGCCCGGCGATATTCGAGCTCCCCGGGTCGACCGTGGTCGTGCCCCCCGGGTGGTCGGCGCGCTCGGGCGCCGACGCGGTGCTCATGGAGCGCGGCTGATGGAGCTCGACCCGATCACCCTGCAGGTGATGCTGGGCGCCCTGGGGGCGGCCTGCGACGAGATGGGGGTCGTCCTCGTGCGCTCGGCGCATTCGGCGAACATTAAGGAGCGGCGCGACGCCTCGACCGCCCTGTTCGACCCCGACGGCCAGATGGTGATGCAGGCCGAGCACATCCCCGTCCACCTCGGGGCGATGCCCTCCGCGGTCGCGGCCGTGCTCGGCGAGGAGCACGAGCCGGGCGACGCGTGGATCATGAACGACCCCTACCGGGGCGGGACCCACCTGCCCGATATCACGGTCATCTCGCCGGTGTTCGCCGCCGACGAGCTGGCCGGCTTCGCGGCGAACCGCGCCCACCACGCCGACGTCGGGGGGCGGGAGCCCGGCAGCATGCCGGCCGACTCCCGGAGCCTCGACGAAGAGGGCGTGGTGATCCCGCCGAGCCGCCTGGCCCGCCGCGGGGAGCTCGACCGCGACCTCCTCCAGGAGCTGACGTCGCGAATGCGCGGCCCGCGCCAGCGGGAGGCCGACCTGCGCGCGCAGCTCGCCGCGAACCGGACGGGCGGCGAGCGGCTTCGGGCGCTGATCGAGCGCTTTGGCGCCGGCGCCGTCCGCGCCGGCATGCGGGAGACCCTCGACTACGCCGAGCGGCGCACCCGGGCGCGGCTCGACGAGCTCGAGGATGGGACGCGCGAGGCCGCCGACGTGCTCGAGGCGGTCGAGGGCGACCTCGAGCTGCGGCTGCGGGCCACGGTGGCCGGCGACTCACTCGAGCTCGACTTCGCGGGCTCCGCCCGACAGCACGAGGGGAACCTCAACTGCCCGCTGGCGGTGACTCTCTCGGCCTCCTACTTCGCGTTGCGGGTGCTCACCGATCCCGACGTCCCGCCCTGCTCGGGCGCCTACCGGCCGCTCTCGGTCAGCGCACCGGAGGGCTCGGTCTTGAACGCCCGGCCCCCCGCCGCGGTGGCCGCCGGGAACGTCGAGACGTCGTCCCGGGTGGCCGACCTGGTACTGCGTGCCTTCGGTCGTGCGCTCGGGCAGGGAACGATGAACAACGTGACCCTCGGGACCGACGAGTTCACCTACTACGAGACGCTCGGCGGCGGGCAGGGGGCCTGCCCGGAGGCCGACGGACCGAGCGCGGTCCACGTGGCGATGTCGAACACCCTCAACACCCCCGTCGAGGCGCTCGAGCTCGAGTTCCCGCTACGGGCGGTCGAATACGCGGTCCGCCGTGGCTCGGGCGGGGCGGGCGGCTTTCACGGGGGTGACGGCGTGGCCCGCGAGCTCGAGGCCCTCGTGCCGATGCGCTTCTCGCTGATCACCGAGCGGCGCCGCCACCGCCCGCCAGGCGCCGCCGGCGGCGAGCCCGGGGCCTCGGGGCGCAACCTGCTGAACGGCGAGGAGCTCGGCTCCAAGGCCTCCGGGAGCCTTGAGCCGGGCGACCGGTTGAGGATCGAGACCCCTGGAGGAGGCGGACATGGAGAGCAGTGAGCGGACGGTGCGCAGGGTGGCCTTTCTCGGCCTCGGCATCATGGGGCGGCCGATGGCCGCGAACCTCGCCCGCGCGGGCTTCGAGCTGTCCGTGTGGAACCGCACCGCCGAGCGCGCCGAGTCGTTCGCCGGCGAGCACGGAGCGCGGGCCACGGCCACGCCGGCCGAGGCGGCGCGTGGCGCCGAGGTCGTGGTGACCATGGTCGTCGACGGCCCGCAGGTCGAGGCCGTCCTCCTGGGCGACGACGGGGCGGCGTCCGGCCTGGGGCCGGGCGCCGTCTGCCTCGACATGTCGACGATCGCTCCGAGCGCGAGCCGCGCCATCGCCGAGCGCCTGGCCGAGCGCGGCCTCGCGCTGGTCGACGCGCCGGTCACGGGATCGCGTCCCAAGGCCGAGGACGGAACGCTCACGATCATGGTCGGCGGCGACCCCGAGCCGGTGGCCCGCGTCCGCCCCCTGCTCGATGCCATGGGGGAGCTCGTGGTCCACGTCGGGCCGAGCGGCCACGGCCAGCTCTCGAAGGTGATCGCCAACACGGTGACCGCGATCAACGCGGCGGCGATATCCGAGGCCCTGGGCATGGCCCGCACCGCGGGGCTCGACCTCGAGGCGTGGCTGCGCGTGGCCCGCGCCGGCTCGAGCGGCTCGACGATGCTGGAGCTGAAGGCCGGGCCGATGATCGACCACGACTTCGAGCCCCTCTTCCGGCTCGGCCACATGCTGAAGGACGTCCGCCACTGCCTCGAGGAGGCCCGCGCGCTCGGGATCGACCTTCGCCTGGCGGGGGTCGCCGAGCAGATGTACTCGGAGGCGGCCGCGGACGGGCACGCCGACGAGGACTTCGCCGCAGTGGTCACGGTCGCGGAGGCCGCCGGCTGACCTCATGGCCGCCCGGCCAGGGCGGAGCGGCGCCAAATTTACGCTTGAAACGATTCCGGCCTTCCGCAACAATGGTCGGCGCGCGCCGCCCTTGCGGTTCTGTAATGCCCGGCGGCTCGGAACGGGACTTCTCTCTTTTCCAATGCCTATTGCTTTCAAAGAGTGGGCTGTGACCGTGCGTGCCCTCGCCGAGGGCGAGCAGCTGCTCACCCTCCGCAAGGGCGGGATCCGCGAGGAGAACAAGCACTTCGAGATCGAGCATGACCGCTTCTTCCTCTACCCCACGTTCGACCACCAGCGGAACGACCTGGTGCGCGAATCCCATCTCCCCGAGCTCTCGCGGGCGCTCGAGGAGGGGGTCTGGCCCGATGAGGAGCCGCCGGCCAAGGCGCTGCTCCAGGACGGCGGGATCCCCCAGCCCGACCGGGTGCGCATCCGGGCCTTCGCCGAGGTCGCGGCGAGCTATCTGATCACCGACCCGCGCTGCATCGACTCCCTGTCGCCGTACTACATCTGGACCCGCGACTACGCCGAGAAGCGGCTCCGCTGGAAGCCGCGCCACCCGCTGCACGTGATCGTGCTCCGGACGTACCGCATCCCGCGGCCGGTCACGGTTCGCGTGCGCCCGGAGTACCTCGGTTGCCGCTCGTGGATCGAGCTGCATCGCGACCTCCCGTTCGAGGGCACCCCGGTGCTCGCCGACGAGGAGTTCGAGCGGGCGGCCAGCGAGATCGAGTCGATCGCCTCGGACGCCCTGCCGGTCCTCGCCTGAGCCGGCGAGCGGGGCGGGTAGGGCCGCGATCGGCGACAGTTAGCCGGTGGCCTGGGTCGAGAGCAACTCGGCGTCGTTTGGGGCTCGCCACGAGTCGGACGAGGTCGACGCGGCGGCCGCCGTGCTCGACGCACTGGAGCGATTTCGGGTCCGCCTCGGCGCCGTCTTCGAGCGCACGCCAGCCGAGCTGACGCTGGTCCTCCACCCCCGCCCGCTGATGCTCGCGCTGGCGCACCCGTGGCTGCCGCTCGCGTGGCTCGTCGCCTCCCCGGCCAGCCGGCGCTACTTCGCGGGCTGGTTCACCACCCGGGAGATCCACTCCCTTAGCCCGGCGGCGCTCGAACGGCGGGCGTCCGGCGTGCCGGGATCGCGCGAAGCGCTCCTCCTTACCCCGCAGCACGAGTACGCCCACGTGGTCCTCGGCGCGAACAACCCCGAGCTGCCCCCGCCGTTCAACCCGCGGAGCTTCGCGCGGTACGTCCGCGCAGCGTGGCTCTGCGAGGGCGCGGCTGCCTACTTCGCCGGGCAGGTGCCGTACCTGCGCGCCGGCATCGCGAGACGCCTGCGCGAGGGCCGGCCGCCGGCCTTTCCCCCGGCGCCGCGCGACGCCCACCTGCTCGGCGGGACCCTATTCACGCTGCTGGAGCGAGAGCGGGGCCGCGACGCGGCGGCGGCCCTTTCCACCACCTTTCCGAAGCTCGAAGCGCGCGAGGCAATCGAGCAAGCATTCGATCGGCCGGCGGTCGCGGTGGAGCGCGACTGGCGCGACTACCTGGCGTCCCTGACCTCCCCCTGAACATCGAGCCGTACGCCGGGCGAGCCGCAGCGCCAGTCTGGCGGCGCCGGTCGGCGACGACTCAGTCGCCTCTCCCTGAACATCGAGTCGTACGCCGGGCGGACGGCGACGACCCTCGGGCGAGGAGACGCGTTCCTCCGAGGGAGGCTCTTTGAGCGAGCCTGCGAGCGTACCCC
>DASQXU010000447.1:0-15248 GCA_035639555.1 Thermoleophilaceae bacterium | reverse complement strand
CTCGGGGCGGCGTTCATCGCCGGCGCCGTGCGCCTCCTGCGCCACCCATCGCGGCGCCTCGCCCTGCGTCTCTACCTCTTCTCGCTCGCCTACCTGGCGCTGCTGTTCGCCGCGATGGTGCTCGACACGCGGCTCTGAGCGCCGCGGGTCGGGCCCTGCTCGTTCTCGGGCGGAGTCGGCTCTACCCGGCCGCGGTCGTCCTCGCTCTGTTGCCCCGCTGTGTTCGTAATCCCGCGGGCCGCCGCCCCGCCGCGTGCCTAAGACGGCCCAGGCCCGCGCCGGCGCGGGCCGTGGCGTCTCTTGCACGATCTTCGTGCGTAGCGCAGCCCAGGCCCCTTGGCGCCGGACGCGGGCCGCGTTTCGCACGTTCCCGGCGAGGCAGGAGCGCGTGCGCGCGACCGCGGCCCGGCCGCCCGGGCGACCGCACCCCGTGCGAGCCGGGCGGCCGGCGAGCCCGGCCACCGGCGCATCGAGCGAGTGTGGGCCGAGTTACCGCTCGCATGCGACGTCAGGCGGCCCGCACTCCGAGGTTGGCCGGGCGCTGGTTACCGGAGAAAGCGCGTGGGTAACCCGAGAACGCCGCTGGCGGCCGCCGGCCGCTCAGGCCGAGCGCTGGCGGGTCAGCTCGCGACCGAAGGGAAGGGCTCCGGTCTCGAGCCCCTGGTCGGCGCGGATCACGTGCATCACGGCGTTGATGAGCGCAAGGTGGGTGAAGGCCTGGGGGAAGTTTCCGAGGTGGCGGCCGGAGCTGCAGTCGATCTCCTCGGCGTAGAGGCCGAGCGGGCTCGCGTAGGAGAGGAGCTTCTCGCATAGCGCCCGGGCCTGCCGGAGCTCCCCGATCTCGACGAGGGCGGAGACGAGCCAGAACGAGCAGATCGTGAACGTCCCCTCCTCGCCGCTCAGCCCGTCGTCGGTCTCGTCCACCCGGTAGCGGAGCACCAGGCCGTCGACCACGAGCTCGTCGGCGACCGCGAGCACCGTCCTGCGCACCCGCTCGTCGTCGGGAGGCAGGAAGCGGGTGAGCGGGATGAGGAGCACCGAGGCGTCGAGCGCGTCGGTGTCGTAGTGCTGGCAGAAGACGCCGCGTTCGTCGAGCGCGTTGGCGATGATGTCCGCCTTGATCTCGTCGGCGGCCGACTGCCAGCGAGCCGCGTACTCGAGCTCCTCCCGGATCTCGGCCAGCCGCGCGCCGCGGTCGGCCGCCACCCAGCACATCAGCTTGGAGGAGGTGAAGTGCTTGGGCTCCCCGCGGATCTCCCAGAGGCCGCGGTCGGCCTCCCGCCAGTTCTGGAGCGCGGTGTCGACCTGCTTCACCAGGATCGGCCAGATGCGCTCGGGCAGGTGGTCGCGCGACTTGGTGTGCAGGTAGAAAGAGTCGAGCAGCGCGCCCCAGACGTCGTGCTGGTCCTGCGAGTACGCGGCGTTGCCGACCCGCACCGGCCGCGCCCCCTCGTAGCCCGCGAGGTGATCGAGGGTGCGCTCGGGCAGCCCGGACTCGCCGTCGATCCCGTACATGATGTGGAGCTGGCCCTGCTCGGCCTCGGCCACGTCGGCGATGAAGTAGAAGAAGTCGTTGGCCTCCCAGTCGAAGCCGAGCGTGTAGAGGCCCCAGAGCATGAACGTGGCGTCGCGTATCCACGTGTAGCGGTAGTCCCAGTTGCGCTCTCCACCGGCCGACTCCGGGAGCGAGGTGGTGGCGGCGGCGACCAGCGCCCCGGTGGGCGCGTAGGAGAGGCCCTTCAGGGTCAGCGCGCTGCGCTGGAGGTACGTGCGCCAGGGGTGGTCCGGGAAGTCGCCGTGGTCGAGCCAGTGCTGCCAGTGGTGGGCGGTCCAGACGAGCCGGGAATAGGCCTCCTCGTAGGTCTTGGGCCCGGGGTGCTCCGACCAGGCAAGGGCGACGAAGAGGGTGTCGCCCTCCTTCATCAGCGTCCGCGCAGTGGCCCGCGGGCCCTCGAAGCCGACCCGCATGTCGGTGGTCAGCTGAAGCTCGACGTCGATCCCCTCCGCGGTGGCCTTGGCCTCGTGGTAGCCCGGCCCGGTGTACTCCCAGCTCGCGGGCACCTGCCCGTACTCGAACCAGGGCTCGCAGTCGAGCAGCGTCTGGACCTCGCCGTTGACGCAACGGACCATGCGCAGCAGCACGTGGTCGGCGTCGTAGTCGGTCGGCGAGCGCCGGTGGGTGTGCGAGCGCTCGTGCTCGTGGTGCCACGGCCCGATCAGCAGGACGTCCCGGACGATGATCCAGCCGCCGCTGGTGCCCCAGCTCGTCTCGAGCACCATGGTGCCCGGGAGGTAGCGGCGGTCGGCCGGGACCTGCACGTCGGCCGGCCCGAGCCGGAAGAGCCCGGCGTCCCGGTCGAGGATGGCTCCGAACACGCTCGCGGAGTCGAAGCGCGGGAGGCAGAGCCACTCGACGTTCCCGCTCGGAGCGACCAGCGCACAGGTCTCGCAGTCGGAGAGAAAGCCGTACTGGGCGATCGGCGGGAACGGGCTCGCGCCGATCGGGGCCTTGCCTGGGAAGTGGATCACTGCCCCGGCTCGAGCGCAGAGGCCGCCGCCGGGTCGACGAGCAGCTCGAGTGCACCGGACTCGGGCTGCACGAGGCTGGCCGGCGCGCCCGGGTCCGGACGCCCGTCGAAGGCGCGGGCCACGGCCTCCGCCTTGTCCTCGCCCTCGACCAGGAACACCACCCGACGCGCCCCGTTCAGCACCGGCAGGGTGAGCGTCACCCGGGGCACGATGGGTGCCATGCCCGGCGTCTCGACGCCCACCGCCAGGCGCTCTCGCTCGTCGAGCGCGGCGTCCCCCGGGAACAGCGAGGCGGTATGGGCGTCGGGGCCGATGCCGAGCAGCACGAGGTCGAGCTCGGGCAGCCCGGCGCCGAACGCCGCGCGCAGCTCGGCCTCGTAGCGCTCGGCCGCCTCGCCCGGGCCGAGCTCGCCCTCGATCCGGCGCACGACCGGGGGCTCGCCGGCGAGCCGGTCGAGCAGCGACTCGCGCACCATGCGGTAGTTCGAGTGCTCGTGGTCGGGCGGCACGCAGCGGTCGTCGCCGAACCACAGGACCGCGCGCGACCAGTCGACCTCGGCCCCGGCGGCGCGCAGGTACGCCGCGCGCGGGGTCGAGCCCCCGGCGAGCGCGATCTGGCCGGCGCCGGCCGCTGCGTCGATGAGCACGTCGGCGGCGGCCGCGGCGGGATCGTCGAGCACGCGCACCTGCGGCCTCATCGCGGGCGGGCCGTCCGGTCGCGGGGCTGAGCGGAGCGGGCGGGAACGGCGGGGCGGTCCACTAGCCGAGCATCGCTTCGGCGCAGGCGAGCGCGGGCCGGTAGGTCGGATCCCGAAGCAGCGCCTGGCGAATGCCCTCCCCGAGGATGCCGCCCTCGCCGCGCGAGGCGCCGAGCACCGTCCAGATCGACTCGCGGCCGTCGGGGGTCCGCCGGCGCGCGGTCAGGCCACCCGCGCCCCGGTCGAGCGAGATGCTCATGCCGGAGGCGGTCTCGATCGTCAGGCCGGCGAGGCCGGGGACGCGCTGCCCGGGATCGGGGTCGAGCGCGACCCGAACCTCGGCGCGGCGTCCCCGCGCGCGGCCGGTGAGCGAGCCGTTCCGGGCCACCAGCGATCCGGGCTCCCAGCCGAGCCGGCACGAAAGCCACCCGACCAGAAGCAGCGCCGCCGTGCCCGAGTCGGGATGGTGGCGGACCGTGACCCCGCTGATCCGGGCGAGCTCCGAGCGCCAGCGGGGTGGGTCGAACGTGGCGGCGACCCGCTCGCGCCAGGGAGTCGAGCGCAGCCAGGCGAGGTCCACGACGTAGGCGTCGTCGGCGAGCTCGCGGGCCCGCGCCACCGCGCTCCGCGGGTCGGGCTGGTTGATCGAGTCCACGAGGACCACCTGGGCGTGGCCGAGCAGCGCGTTCACCGCCTCCTCGTGGCCGTGCGGGGCCCAGACAACCGTGGTGATGTCCGAGATCACGAGCGGGTCGACGATCGTCTCGAGATTGGCCAGATGCCGGGGCCCGACGTCGAGCACGACGCGCTCCCGGACGAGGGCGAGCTCGCCGGGGCCGGGGTCGCGCTCGGCCGTGGTGCTGACCCAGGCGTCGATCGTGCCGCGCCCCGGCTCGACCGCGCAGAGGATCGTGCGCGAGGGGTGGTAGCGGCCGACCCGATCGAGCCGGTTGTAGATCTCGCCCCGCCACTCGCGGTCGACGATCACGATCAGGTTCAGGACCCGGGCGGGCGCGAACACCCCGTCGCCACCCTGCTGGGAGCGGTTCAGGGCCCGGATGGCGGCCTCGACGTCCGCTGGCCCGGTGTTCTGCGCGCTCCAGACGCCCGGGGTCGCGCCGACCGCCAAGCTAGATCGCCCTCCAGTGGTGGCCGGGCTCGAGGATGGAGTCGGCCTCGGGCGGCCCGCCCGACCCGGCCGGGTACTGGGGCAGGGGCCCGGAGTCCTGCGACCAGGCCTCGAGGATCGGGTCGATGATCCGCCACTGCGCCTCGACCTCGTCGTCGCGCGTGAACAGCGTGGCGTCGCCGCGCATCGCGTCGAGCAGCAGCCGCTCGTAGGCCTCGGGCGATTGCGAGAGGAAGGCAGTGCCATAGAGGAACTCCATGTTCACGGGGCGGATCCGCATGAGGCTGCCGGGGATCTTCGCGCCGAGCGAGATCGACACCCCCTCGTTCGGCTGGACGGCGAGGACGATCTGGTTCGGCTGCACGCCGATCGAGCCCTGCTGCTGGAAGGCGAGGTGGGGGACCGGCTTGAGGCTCACGGCGATCTCGGTGACCTTGCGGGCCAGGCGCTTGCCGGTTCGGAGGTAGATCGGCACGCCGGCCCAGCGCCAGTTGTCCACCTCGAGACGCAGCGCGGCGTAGGTCTCGGTGGTCGAATTCTCGGCCACGCCGTCCTCCTCGAGGTAGCCGGGCACCTCCTCGCCGCCCGACATCCCGGGGCCGTACTGGGCGCGCACCGTGAGCTCGGAGACCTGGTCGGGGGTCGGCGGATCGATCGCATGCAGCACCTTGACCTTCTCGTCGCGCACCTCGTCGGCGGTGAAGCGAACCGGAGGCTCCATGCACAGCAGGGTGAGCAGCTGGAGCATGTGGTTCTGGACCAGGTCGCGGAGCGCTCCTGACCTGTCGTAGTAGCCGGCCCGGGTGCCGATGCCGAGGTCCTCGGCCGCCGTGATCTGGACGTAGTCGATGAAGTTCTGGTTCCAGATCGGCTCGAACATGCCGTTGGCGAACCTGAAGGCCAGCATGTTCTGGACGGTCTCCTTGCCCAGGTAGTGGTCGATCCGGAAGACCTGCTGCTCGTCGAGGACGTCGAGCACCTCCTGGTTCAGCTGCCGCGCCTCGGCCAGCGTCGTGCCGAACGGCTTCTCGATCACCACCCGGACGTCCGAGTCCTCGTGATTCTGAAGATGGTGCTCCCCGAGCTTGCTGACGATCAGCGGGAAGAAGGCCGGCGCCGTCGAGAGGTAGAACACCCGGTTGAAGGCGATGTCCGCTTCCTCGTCGAAGCTCTTCGCCTCGTCGGCCAGCTTCTCGTAGACCGGGTCCTGGTCGAACGTCCCCGGGACGTAGCGCATCCGCTCGAGCAGCTTCCCGAGCACCTGCTCGTTGGGCTTCGTGCGCGAGAACTGCGTTATGGACTCGCGGGCCATCTCTCGGTAGTCGTCGTGCGGGATGTCCGCGCGTGAGACCCCGATCAGGTTGAAGCGCTCCGGCAAGGCCCCCTCGTGGGCGAGGTTGTAGATGGCGGGGAGCAGCTTGCGCTTCGCGAGGTCTCCGGTGGCCCCGAAGATCACGAGCGTGGTCGGCCGGACCGGGAGCCGCTCGAGCCCCTCGACGAGGGGGTTCTCCTGCTCGACCTGCGTGACGGTAGCCATGGCTACTCCGCGTGGGCCTGGGCCTGGGCTACCGGGTCATGCGCCTTCACGGCGTGGCCGCCGAACTGGTTTCGCAGGGCGGCGTTGACCTTGGCGGCGAAGTCGCCCATCCCCCGTGAGGCGAAGCGCTCGTGGAGCGAGGCGGTGATCACCGGCGTCGGCACCCGCCTTCCGATCGAGTCCTCGACCGTCCACCGGCCCTCGCCCGAGTCCTCGACGTAGGGCTCGAGCCGCGCGAGCTCGTTGCCCTCCTGCTCGAAGGCGCGGGCCGCCAGCTCGCAGAGCCAGGACCGCACCACCGAGCCCTGCATCCAGAGGTGGGCGACCTTGGCGTTGTCGAGCTCGTACTCACACGCGTCGAAGAGCGCGAAGCCCTCCGCGTAGGCCTGCATGATCCCGTACTCGACGCCGTTGTGCACCATCTTCACGTAGTGGCCCGCCCCCGCCGGCCCGAAATGGCCCCAGCCGGGTCCATGCTCGTCGCTCGGCGGTGGCGCGAGCACGTCGAGGATCGGCGCGAGGTGCGCGATGGCCTCGTCGGGACCGCCAACCATCATGCAGTAGCCGACCTGGAGCCCCCAGACGCCGCCGCTCGTGCCGACGTCCACGTACTGGATCCCACTCGGCTCGAGCGCCGCGGCGCGGCGCTTGTCGTCGGTCCAGCGGGTGTTGCCGCCGTCGATCACCATGTCGCCGGGATCGAGCAGCTCGCCGAGCCTCTGCACCGTCTGCTCGGTCGGATCGCCGGCCGGCACCATGATCCACACCGCGCGTGGGGGATCTAGCTTCTCTACGAGCTCCTCCAGGGAGGACGCGCCGGTCGCCCCATGTGACTCGGCCTCGTTCACGTTCTCGGCGTGGCGATCGAACGCTACGACCTGGTGGTCCGAGTCCCGGTGGATCCGGTGGACCATGTTGCCGCCCATCTTGCCGAGCCCTACGAAGCCGAGCTGCATCTGTCTCCTCTCCCAGTGCCGAGGTGGCCGCGGTAAGGAATCTAGCCGGTGGCGGGCGGGCCATCCAGGATCTCGACCGCTCGAGGGCGGGAGCGCCTAGCGCGCCGATCACCCGACGCGCTCTTGCGGAGTGCGCCAAACTCAGGCCAGCATGAGCCCGTCACTCACTGGAGGCTGCCTCTGCGGCGGTGTCCGCTTCGAGCTGACCGAGCCGGCCCAGGCGGCGGGTTATTGCCACTGCACCCGCTGCCAGCGGCGGACCGGCACTGCGTCCTCGGCCCAGGCGCGGATCGACGCCCGCACGTTCCGGCTGGTTCGGGGGGAGGAGCTCGTCAAGGCCTGGCGTCACCCCGACGGGGGGTTCGAGAAGTGCTTCTGCCGCGAGTGCGGGGCGCAGCTCTTCAGCCGCGACCCGGATGACCCCGCTCAGATGAGCGTGCGCCTGGGCGCCTTCGACGGCGACCCCGGCGTGCGGCCGAGCTGGCGTGCCTTCGTGGCCTATGCGGCGCCCTGGGAGCCGGTCCCGGACGACGGGCTCGAGCGCTACGACGAGGCAAAGCCCCGGTCGTAGGCCGCGGCCCTCACCGGCCTAGACCATCCCCTTCACCCTCTCGGTCAGCTCCCGCAGCGCCGCGCCCGGATCGCCTTGGAGGCGCACCCGCTCCGCCGGCAGCCCGTGGTCGCGGAGCGTGAGCAGGTCGCCGTCGGCCTGGGCGTGCTCGAGCTGCCCGAAGGTGTAGTCCTCGCCGGGGATGTCCACGTCCTCATCCGCGTCGTGCACGAGCTGGAGGAACAGGCCGGTCGGCGGACCACCCTTGTGGAGCTGGCCGGTCGAGTGCAGGAAGCGCGGCCCATAGCCGAACGTGGTGGTCGCCCTCGTGGCGTCGCGGATCGCTACCCGCAGCTCGGCCGCCGCGGCGTCGACCTCGGGCGAGGGCTTGACGTAGCCCATGATCGCCACGTAGTGCGGCGGCGCGGCCCGGCCGAGCAGGGCGCGGAGGGCGTCGTCGTCGGCCTCCGGCAGGTCGGGCGCCGAGCTCATCGCGAGCACCTTGGCTGTGTTGTCCTTGGCCTCCTGCACGTTCGGCTGGTCGAACGGGTTGATCCCGAGCACCCAGCCGGTCACCGCGGTCGCGAACTCGGCGAAGAAGAAGATCCGCCCGAGGTCGGACGGGCCGTGCACGGGGAGGGTGACCGTGGGATGGCCGGCCCCGGCCAGGGCCTCGAGGGCCTGGTCGAGCTCGGGGTCGGGCTCGTCGGCGTTGCGCAGGTACGCGAAGAGGCGGTCGTCGCCGTAGACCTCGGGCGCGCCGGCCGGCTCGCCGGCCACGGGCAGGATGCCCCTGCCCTGCTTGCCGGTCGACTCGGCGATCAGCTGCTCGACCCACAGCCCGAAGCTCGAGATCGGCTCGGAGACGAAGAACGTGGCCTTGTCCCGCCCGCGCAGGGCGAGCTCGCCGACGACGAGCCCGAGCCAGAGGCCGGAGTTGGCGGTCGACTCGTCGTAGCTCGCGCAGTTCTGCTCGGCCACCTGTGCTCGGTGGAGCAGGGCGGCGACGTTCACCCCCGTGAGCGCGGCCGGCACCAGCCCGAAGTACGAGAGCACCGAATAGCGGCCGCCGATCTCCGGGTCGTTCTCGAACACCCGCCGGAAGCCATGTCTTCCTGCCTCCTCCACCAGCGGGCTCCCCGGGTCGGTGATCGCCACGAAGCGCGAGCCGTCGCGGCCGGCACGCTCGTAGAAGTGCTTCATGTGCGAGAGCGTCTCCACCGTGCCCCCCGACTTCGACGAGACGAGGAACAGCGTCCGCGCGGGGTCGATCGCGCGCTCGATCTCGAGCACCGCCCCGGGATCGGTCGAGTCGAGCACGTGGAGCCGCGGCGATCCCTCGATGTCGCCGTAGCTCTGCCGGATCACCTCCGGGCCGAGGCTCGAGCCCCCCATGCCGAGCAGGACCACGTCGGCCGTCCCTTCGGAGCGCACCTCCTCGGCGAAGGCATCGAGGTCGGGCGCCGCCTCGAGCATGGGGTCGGTGATGGTCAGCCAGCCCAGGCGGTTTCCGATCTCCGGCACCCCGGGGCCGCCCCACAGCGACTCGTCCTTGCGCCACACGCGCTGGCCCACGCTCTCCTCGCGCGCCTTCTTGACCCGCTCGGCGATCGCGTCCTGGAGGTCGCTCGGGACCGAGGATTGGATGGTCCTCGGCCGGCCGGTCACGATCCCCTCACGGGTGGCCGCGACTCCCGCGACGAGCTGGTCGAACGGGTCCACGAACTTCTCGATCCCCTCGCGCAACAGGGTCTCGGTGACGTCGCGGAGGTCGATGCCGGCCTCGGTGAGCGCCTCGAGCTCCGCCGTCGGGTCCTCCCCGGCGGTCGGTCCCCTGACCTCCAGCCGCTCGGCGCAGGCGAGCAGGGTCTGCATCGGCATCGTGTTGACCGTGCTCGGGCCCACGAGCCCGTCGACGTACTTGGTCTCCGGATACATCGGGTTCTTGACCCCTGTCGACGCCCAGAGCGGCCGCTGGACCGGGCAGCCGGCCTCGCGCAGGGCGGCGAAGCGCTCCCCCTCGAAGACCTCCGTGAAGCGGCGGTAGGCCGCCCGGGCGTTGGCCACCGCGGCGGTGCCCTTGAGGTCCTCGCGTCCGAGCCGGTCGAGCCGCTTGTCGACCTCGGTGTCCACTCGTGAGACGAAGAAGCTCGCGACCGACCGGACGTCGAGCGACCTGCCCTCGGCCTGGCGGCGCTCCATCGCCCGGATGTACGCCTCCATGACCTTCTCGTAGGCCTCGACCGCGAACAGCAGGGTGATGTTGATGTTCAGCCCCTCGGAGAGGGCCTCCTCGATCGCCGGGACGCCCTCCTCGGTGCCCGGGATCTTGATCATCAGGTTCGGCCGGTCGACCCGGCGCCAGAACTCCCGAGCCTGCTCGAGCGTGGCTTCGGTGTCGTGGGCGAGGGCGGGCTCGACCTCGAGCGACACGAAGCCGTCGCCCCCCTGCTGCTCGTCCCAGACCCGCCGCAGCACGTCGCACGCGGAGCGAACGTCGGTGATCGCGATCTCGCGGGTGATCTCGGTGGCGTCGAGCCCCTGCTCGGCGAGCTCCGTGATCTGGTCGTCGTACTCGTTCGAGCCGAGGATGGCCTTCTCGAAGATGGCCGGGTTCGAAGTGACGCCGCGCAGGCAGTCCTCCTCGATCAGGCGGCCGAGCTCCCCGCACTCGATCAGCCCGCGCCGGATCTGGTCGAGCCACACGCTCGTGCCGGCCGCGGTCAGGGCCGCGAGCCGCTCGTTGACTGCGGTGACGCCCATTGCTTCCTCCTTGTCAAGTCCTTGCCTGGAGCCGCTCGACCAGCGCCTTCCCGCGCTCGACGACGCGCTCCGAGGTCAGGCCGAAGTGCTGGTAGACGTCCTTGTGCGGCCCGGACGCGCCGAACGTGGTCATGCCGATCATCTCGCCGTCCTCGCCGATCCATCGCTCCCAGCCGAACGGCGACGCGGCCTCGACCGCGATTCGGGCCCGGCACGCCGGGGGCAGCACCCGGTCGCGGTAGTCGGCCTCCTGCTCGCCGAAGCGCTCGAAGCAGGGCATCGAGACGACGCGGGTGGCGACCCCGACTGCCTCGAGCTGGTCGGCCGCGGCGGTGCAGATGTGGAGCTCCGAGCCGGTGCCGATCAGGATCAGGTCGGGCTCCGGATCCTTGTAGGACTCCCGCAGCACGTACGCCCCGCGCTCGATCGCGTCGTCCGGGACCGCGGTCGGGCTCCAGCTCGGGACCCCCTGCCGCGAGAAGGCCAGCGCCACCGGCGTCTCGGCCTGGGCGATGGCGAACCGCCAGGCGAGCGCGGTCTCGTTCCCGCCCGCCGGGCGGATCACGTACAGGTTCGGGGTGGCCCGCAGGTGCGCGAGTTGCTCGATCGGCTGGTGGGTGGGCCCGTCCTCGCCCAGCCCGATCGAGTCGTGGGTGAACACGAAGATCGAGGGCAGGCGCATCAGCGCCGCGAGCCGCATCGCCCCCTTCATGTAGTCCGAGAACACGAAGAACGTCGACCCGAACGCCCGCAGGCCGTGGAGGTTGAGCCCGTTGACGATCGCCCCCATCCCGTGCTCGCGGACGCCGTAGTGGACGTTCCGCCCCGCGTAGTCGCCCTTCTCCACGTCGCCGCCGCCGTCGATGACGGTAAGGGTCGAGGGCTCGAGGTCGGCCGAGCCGCTCACCAGGTGGGGCACGCGGGCGGCCGCCCACTGGATGACCTTCTGGGAGGCCTTGCGGGTGGCGATCATCCCGTCCTGGGGATGGAACTTCGGCCGGTCGGCGTCCCAGCCGTCCGGCAGTCGCCGCTCGATGACGAGCGAGAGCTCCTCCCAGAGGTCGGGGTACTCGGAGCGGTAGGCCGCCGCCCGCTCCTCCCACTCGCCCTCGACCTCCTTTCCCCGGTCCACCGCCGCCCGGAAGTGCTCGAGCGCCTCGTCTGGAACCAGGAAGTGGGCGTCCGGGTCCCACCCGTAGCCCTCCTTGGTGAGGCGCACCTCCTCCTCGCCGAGGGGCGAGCCGTGCGCCTTGTAGTTGTCCTGGAGGTTGGGCGACCCGAACCCGAGGTGGGTGCGCAGCATGATGAGCGAGGGCCGATCGGCGACCCCGGCCGCCGTCTCGATCGCCTGCCCGATGTGGCCGAGGGCCAGGTCCTCCTCGAGATCCTGCACGTGCCAGCCGTACGCCTCGAAGCGCCCGGCGACGTCCTCCGAGAAGGCCATGGCCGTCGGGCCGCTGAGCTGGACGTGGTTGTTGTCGTAGAACACGGTGAGCTTGCCGAGCCCGAGGTGGCCGGCGAGCGAGCACGCCTCGGAGGCCACGCCCTCCTGGATGTCGCCGTCGCTCGCGATCACGAAGGTCCGGTGGTCGATCAGGTCGTGACCCGGGCGGTTGAAGCGGGCGGCAAGCATGGCCTCGGCCAGGGCGAGCCCCACGGCGTTCGAGATTCCCTGGCCGAGCGGGCCAGTGGTGGCCTCGATCCCCGGGGCGTGCCGGTACTCCGGATGGCCCGCGGTCGGGCTGCCGACCCGCCGGAAGTTCTTGAGGTCGTCGAGGGTCAGCCCGTACCCGGTCAGGTACAAGAGCGAATAGAGGAGCATCGACGCGTGGCCGGCCGAGAGCACGAAGCGGTCGCGGTCGAACCACTCCGCGTTCGCCGGGTTGTGCTTCATCACCCGGGTGTAGAGGAGGTAGCCGAGCGGAGCGAGCCCCATCGGCGCCCCCGGGTGCCCGGAGTTCGCCTTTTGGACGGCGTCCATCGAGAGCGTCCGGATCGTGTTGATGCAGAGCTCGTCGAGCGCGGTCTCCTCGCGTACCTGGGTCGTCATCTGGCTCCCTCTTTCGCTTTCTCCGGAGTATCCCTCGTGCCGCGAAGCTCGTGCCTCGCGAGCAGACCGGCCCCGATCACGCCGGCGTCGGCGCCGCTCTGGGCCACCGAGACGGTTACCCGCTCCCACAGGACCGGCAACGCCCGCACGCCCGCCTCGACCACCGCATCGTCGAGGAACAGGTCGGCCGCCTCCGAGAGCCCGCCCCCGATCACGAGCTGCTCCGGCTCGAACGCGTTCACGAAGCCCGCGATCCCCACCCCGAGCGCCTCGGCAAGGCGGGCGAACAGGCGCCGTGCCAGCCGGTCGCCGGCCCGCGCCGCCTCGACCGCGTCCTCGCCGCGGACCTGCCCGTGCTCGGCGTAGACGCGACCCAACGCGCTGTCCGGGTGGTGCTTGCCGATGTCGGCGGCGTCGCGCTCGAGCGCGGTGCCGCTACAGAGAGCCTCGAGACACCCCCGGTTCGGGCAGTTGCCCGGGCAGGGCGGTCCGTCCTTCTCGATCGTGACGTGCCCGAGCTCGGCGCCGAGGCCATGGGTCCCCCGGAAGATCCGGCCGCCGATGACCACCCCGCCGCCCACACCGGTCCCGAGCGTCAGCATCACGAGGTCGCGCACCTCCCGGAGCTCGGCCTCGGCCAGAGCGGCGCAGTTGCCGTCGTTGTCGACGAAGGCGGGCACCCCGAAGCGCTGCCCGAGCTCGTCCCGAAGGGCGACCCCCTCGAGCGGGATGTTCACGCTCGACATCACCCGCCCGGTCGCGAACTCGATCTGGGACGGAACGCCCGCTCCGATCGCCGCCGGTCGACCTAGGTCGGCGATCACCTCCTGCACCGTGGCCTCGAGCCCGTCGAGCAGCGCCTCAGAGCTCTCGAGCTCGGTGGGGCGCTCCACGGCGCCGCTGACCTTGGAGCCCGACACGGCGCCCGCCTCGACCTTCGTCCCCCCCACGTCGACGCCCAGGACCACCGGCTCGGAGACCACGCGGCATTCTCTCCACCCGATGACGCCGGGCGCAAGGGCCCGCGGTCGAGCTATCTCAGCGGTCGATCCGCCTCATGACCCGCTCCGGCAGGCGGCCTAGCCCCGCCTGTGCGGTGGGGTGGGTCTCCGGGTCGAGGTAGCGATCGACGATGCGCTCGCCCCCCGCAGGCGCGCGAGAACGGCAAGCGCCGGGAACACGAGCCTCTGCACGACGCCGGGCGGTTGCCGGTAGCGGATCTCGCGGCGGAAGCGGGTGGCGACCAGCGCGCCGAGCAGCGGCGACGGGCGCCCCTGGGCGTCGGTATGCCCGTCGGCGCACAGCCCCCAGAGCACGAGGATCGCCTCCTCGAACCGCAGCGCCGGCTCCACGCGGGTCCGGATCTGGACTTCGTCCTCGCCGGAGTTCCACCAGTGGTGCCAGGTTCCGGGCGCGACCGTGAGCTCGTCGCCCGCTGCGAGCGTGCGCTCCTGTCCGTCGAGAGCGAACCCGATGCGCCCCGCCCTGACCTCGAAGCGCTCCGCGCAGAAGTCGTGGACGTGCTCACCGCCGGGGACGAACCCGCCGGCCTCGACGGCGAAGTCGGCGACGATGCGGGCGCCGCCGCTCTCGTCGGCGGACTCGACGAGCATCGCCTTCTCTCCGGTCAGCGGGTTCCACACCGCGTCGCCCGCGCGCACGGGCAAACCGTATCCGTCCGGGTCAGCGGTGGTGGCCCCGATCGCGTGAGTGCGCGCCCAGACGCTCGGCCCGCCCCGGGGGCCGAAGCGCGGCCCGGCCGCGCAGCCGCTCCGCCCCCGCCGAGCCTACGAAGAAACCCGCGCGAGCCGGGCCCGCGCGAAGCCGACCGAGAACGCGCGGCACCAGATCACGACGGTGCGGTAGCGGGGATCGCGCGCCTTGCCCTCGATCGAGTACTGCTGGTCGCCCTTGTTCCCCTTCAGCGCCCCGAGATCGGCGAAGTCGTGGACGTCGCCCGCGTCGGCGACGGGGCCGGCCACCAGGTACACGCGCAGGTCCGGCCCGTTCGAGGTGCTGAAGCGGGTCAGCGTGAGGACGCGGCTCCCGTGGCGGGTCCGGATCACGCTTGCCACGCCGCGCGAAGCGTGCTCGAGCGACGCGAACCTTCCACGGGCGACCAGGACGTTGCGCGGCCGGGACCGGGTCGGCGCGCCGTGCCTCGAGGCGGGCGGCGGCGGCGAGGCCTTCACCACGTTCTCGTGGACGGTCTTGTCGAAGAGCTCCGCCCGCCCGAGCCAGACGGCGGCGGCGATCGCCACCAGCACGTAGGCGCCCCAGACCGGTAGCCGCAGCGGGCGGTGCCGCAGCCCCGCTACGAGGCAGGCCACACCGGCGACCCCCATCCAGGCCACGGTCAGCGCGATGCTGGCCGTGAAGTCGTTCGTGATCACCCCGCCGGCGACCCAGATCCCGAGCGCGAGGAGCGCGGCGACGCAGGGCGCGAGCGCCGCCCGGGCGGCGATCGATCGCCACCGGCGCCGGCTTTGGATACGAGCCGTCATCACCGGTTCAGACGGATGAGCTGGCCTCCCCGTTACGGCTCAGAAGCGCCCGCCGGGCCACGGGGCACCGGCGTAGCGCTCGATCACCGGACCCGGGGGTGGCACCACCGCACAGAAGTCGTCGGTCCTCACCACGGTGCCCGGGAAGAGCCGGGCGAACGGATCTTCCGGGAAGCGCGCCGGGTCGCGGGCCACGGTGAGCGCCCCACCGCAGAGGCTGGCGTCGATCGCGAACGTGGTGAGGCAAACCAGGTCGTCGCCGAGCAGCGGGATCCACCACCCCAGGGCGTCGCGGCGCGCCTGCTGGACCTCGGGCTCGTCGTAGCGCAGCGCAGCGGCGCGGTCGGGCAGGGCACAGACGTGGGCGAAGGCCCCGGCGACGGGCTCGCCGTCGAGGCAGCGGGAGTCGATCCGCAGGCGGCGGCCGCGTCCGTGCGGGTCCGTGCTGAGCCGCTTGCCGTCGAAGACGACGTAGGCAAACGGCCTCAAGACGCCGCCTCCGGGACCTCCCAGTCCTCGCGGATGGCCCGCG
>DASQXU010000446.1:0-9895 GCA_035639555.1 Thermoleophilaceae bacterium | reverse complement strand
GCCGCCGCCGCGTTTCGAGCCAAGCCGATGTCGTCGGTCAGGTAGCTGGCCAGCCAGAAACTGAGTGCGAACTCGAGGGCCACGATCGCGAAGACCACGACCAGCGTGGGCTCGGGCCCCCCACGAGGCGAGCCAGCGTTCCTGCTCCTCGCCCGGGGGCGGCCGTTGGCTGGTGCCGGCATCCGCGCTCGCCACACCCAGAGGGCCGCCAAGCCGCCGGTGGCTGCGCCGAGCACGAACGCAAAGCGCCAGCTGAGTGTGGTGGCGGCCAGCGCGCCGATCAGCAACGGAGTGAGGATCCCGGCCAGGCTGACCGACACCTCTCCCTCGCTCATCCCCACAGCGCGTCGGGTGCCGTGGACGTCGGCCAGCACCGCCCAGAGCCGGATCAGCGCCGAGGTACCGAGCAGGCTCATCAGCATCGCACCCGCGATCGTGATCGCCGGCGTACCGCCATAGCCCACGGCCAGCCCGGCGAGCCCCGCCCCTATCAACCCAGCGGCGATCACCGTGGCCCGGCTGATGAAGCGCCGCTCTCGCGCGGCGATCAACCCGGCCAGGCCGCCGCCCAGCGCGTACGCCGCCTGATGGAGCGCACCCACGAAATAGGAGATGTGCTCGACCGCGCGGAGGTATGGCAGCGCCGGCCCCAGCACCGCGTTTAGAAACCCGAATGCGAACAGCGCGCCAAACGCCGCCCACGTCGTCCGATCTCGCCGGTACTCCCCGGCCGACCCACGTTCTTTGGGAGCGAAGCCCTGCGCCTCTGCCCGACCGGCCGGCCAGTGGGTGAGCTCGGGCTGGCATCGCCGCTCGACCTGGCGCCCATCGGTCCAGCGTGTAACGATACGCATCTCGAGGCGATACCCCTTTGATGTAACGATAAACACAGTGATGTGATGTCGAGTACCCGCCGTCCGACCATGGCCCAGGTCGCCCGCGCCGCCGGGGTGTCGGTGATGACCGTCTCCTACGCCTACTCCAGGCCAGATCGTGTCTCGGCCGCTGCAGCGGCCAGGGTCCGGGCGGCCGCCGCCGAGCTGGGCTACCCCGGCCCACACCCGGGAGCTCGCTCGCTCCGGCGAGGACGGGCCGGGAGCCTCGGCTTCGTGCTCGGCGAGCGGCTCACCTACGCCTTCGAGGATCCCCAAGCGGCCCGGTTTCTCTCCGGCGTGGCCGAGGTGTGCGCCGCCGAAGCGGTGGGACTCACGCTGGTGCCGACCACCGGCCAGGACAGCGATGCGGCGCGGGTTGCGGACGCTGCCGTCGACGGGTTTGTCATCTGGACTACCACCGAAGATGACCCCGTCCTCGACGCGGTCACCACCACCGGTCTGCCGGCAGCCATCCACGCCGCGCCACATCGGCCGGGGCTGCCGGTCGTCGGGATCGATGACCGCGCCGCCGCGGCGGCAATCGGTCAAGTGGCCTTCGCCGGGGCATGTCGACCCGCGGTCCTCAGCTTCCCTGTGGACCGCGACCGCCGCCAGCAGCTGCTGCGTGGACCCGCTCCGACCCGCGTCTCCTTCCCGGTCACCCGCCGCCGCTGGCAGGGCCTCTTCGACGCCTGGACGAACGCCGGGGGGGCCCTCGATCAACTACGAGTAGCCGTCTGCCCGCACAACAGCGCCGCCGACGGCGAAGCGCTCACCCACGAGCTGCTCGCCGACGAGCAGCCGCCGGACGCGATCGCCGCGATGAGCGACGAGCTCGCCCTCGGCGCGCTCCTCGCCGCCGAACGAGCAGGCATCGCCGTCCCCGAGGCGCTCTCCATCACCGGATGGGACGACAGCGATGCCGCTGCCGCAGCCGGGCTCACCACCCTCGCCCACTCACTACGCGACCAAGGCATCCGCTGCGCCCAGCTCGCCCTGGGCAAAGCCAGCCCGACCGCGGGAGATGACCGCGCCGACTGGCAGGTCATCCACCGCCGCAGCACCCGACAGCGTCCGCCTCGCCGGAGGGAACCTTCCGCGGGTTCGATTCCCACGGTCTCAGACCATCACGGGCAGAAGTGATAGCCAGCCGGGTTCGTGCAACCCCACGGCCGGGAAGGCACGCTCCACCACACCGGCTCGCCACCGGCCGTCCAGGGATAGGCAACGCGGCTGAGGTCGCTGTTGTCGATCACGCCCAGCGCCATGATCGACCGCGGATCGCGGGTGTGACGATGCCCGACCACGTGGCCGTACTCGTGGACCATCGTCGTGGCGAGTCGACTCCACCACCATTTGAAGCCACGGTTGAAGTGGATCGAGCAGCCGTAGGGGGGCCAGGTGAGTGCGTACCAGCGGCCGCGGCCCAGGATGTCGGCGAAGTGGTCGAAGCGAACCCGGATACCGGAGCACGGGATGGCTTCGTGCCGGTAGCCCCCCCAGTACCAGCGGCCTTCGTGCTTGGCGGCGGCGACATAGTTCGCCGAGGGCACGTTCGCGCGGGCCGGCAGCGACCCGGCGAAGGCGACGGCGGCGGTGGCCGCGAGCGCCGCCGCGACCCTACTCGTGCGCCAGCCCATTCGTGCGAGCCTCACCGCAGGTCGGCGTCCAGTTGTCGATGGACGCGGGGCCATCGTACGCGCGCGGACGCTGCCGGAGCAAGCGCCGCGTCGCCTCTAGACGCACGCGTCGCATAACTTGCCCCTGGTGGTCTCGGGCGCCGACGCTGACCGGCAGGGGGTCGTCGGCGGCCGGCGGGCGGCGGAACCACCGCTCGCCCAGCTGATCGCGGTTGCGCGCCGGGTTCCGCCCGACGGCCGGGCGATGCTGGCCGTGGCGGGCGCGGTGGTGCTCGCGAACCTTCCCTATCTCCTCGGCTTCTTCGACCCCAACCCGCTTGGCCCGCGCAGCGGCCTGCTGAGCGCGGTGACCCCCGGGCTGCTTGGCGGCCAGCCCACGATCGACCCGAACAACGGGTTCATCTCCCAGGCGGCGAGCCATCGCGCTGTGCTCGACTGGCTCCACTTTCGGCTGCCCTGGTGGAACCCGTACGAGGGGACCGGCACGCCGCTGGCCGGCGGGATGCAGTCAGCGGCGCTGTTCCCGCCGACGTTCCTGACCTTGGTGGCCAACGGCCAGCTCTACGAGCACATGCTGCTCGAGGTCATCGCCGGGGTCGCCACCTACCTGCTGCTGCGCCGGATCCCCGTGAACCGATGGGCGAGCGCGGCCGGAGGGATCGCCTTCGCCCTCAACGGGACCTTCGCGTGGTTCTCCCACGCCCCCGTCAACCCCATCCCGTTCCTGCCGCTGCTGCTCCTCGGCATCGAGCTCGCATATGCCGCGAGCGCGGCCGGGCGTCGCGGCGGCTGGTGGTTGATCGCCGTTGCCGGGGCGCTGTCGTTCTACGCGGGCTTCCCGGAGGTGGCCTACATCGACGCGCTGCTCGCAGCCGCCTGGTTTGCGTGGCGCTGCGGCTGCCTGCCGCGCGAGCGCCTCGGCGCGCTCGCCGCGAAGGGCGCCGCCGGGCTGATCGTCGCGACGCTGCTTGCGGCCCCCCTGCTGATCGCGTCGATCGACTACGTGGGGCACGCCGACCTCGGCCTGCATGGCAAGGGCTTCTTCCGCACCGCCCACCTGCCGAAGCAGGCGTTGCCACAGCTCCTCTTGCCCTACGTCTACGGACCGATCTTCCGCTACAGCGATCCCAAGCTCGTCCTGCCCGGCATCTGGGGAGTCGTGGGCGGGTACCTCTCGACATCGCTGCTGCTGCTCGGCTTCCTCGGAGCGATCTCCAAGGCTCGGCGCGGGCTGCGGCTGATGCTCCTCGTCTGGATCGTGCTGGTCCTCGCCCGAATGTTCGGTGAGCCACCCCTGATCCGCGATGTGCTCGGCCTGCTACCGGGCATGTCGCGGGTCGCGTTCTTCCGCTATGCCCCGCCGTCGCTCGAGCTTGCGGTGGTCATCCTCGCCGCCCTCGGGCTGGACGACCTGGCGCGGAGACGGGCGGCGAGGCAGAGGCTGGCTTATGCCGCGCTCGCCGCTCTCGCGGTGGTGGCGGCAGCGGCGGTCGCCGCCCGGCCGCTCGCGAACCAGCTCGGCGGCGTGTTCAGCCACCGCCCGTACTTTGCCGCGTCCGTCGCGTGGGGTGCGGCGATAGCTGTTGCGGCCGGCGCTGCCGCGCTCGTGCGCCACGCGCAGGCTCGCATCCGGCTGCTCGCAGTGCTGCTCGCCGGCGATGCCCTCCTGCTGTTCGCCATCCCGGAGGCGTCCGCTCCGCGCAGCGTGCGCACCGACCTGGCGCCCGTGTCTTTCCTGCAGCTACGTCTCGGCCAGTCGCGCTTCTTCACGCTGGGCCCGATCCAGCCCAATTACGGCTCGTACTTCGGCATCGGCTCGCTCAACGTCAACGACGTGCCGGTGCCCTCGCCCTTCGCGGACTACGTGCGCGCCCGCCTCGACCAGGTGGTCGATCCGACCGTGTTCGTCGGCAACCTGGGGGGCGGACGTTCCCCCTTCGGGCCGTCGCCCCGGCAGGAGCTTCTACGGAACCTGGACGGCTATCGCGCGGCCGCGGTGGCCTACGTCCTGACGCCGGCTGCCGACGCGCTCCCCGAGAGCCCGGCGACGTTCAAGCTCGTCTTCCGGAGCCCCAGCACCCGGATCTACCGGCTCGCCGGAGCGGCTCCGTACTTCACGGCGACCAACCGGTCCTGCAGCGTGAGGTTCCAGACGCGAGAGTCGGTTCAGGTGAGCTGCCGAGGCCCGACCCGGCTTATCCGGCGGGAGACCGATCTGCCGGGCTGGAGCGCGCAGGTCGACGGTCGCGCGCTTCGTATGAGCCGGGCCGATGGTCTCTTCCAGGCGGTGAGCCTCGGGCCCGGATCACATCGCGTCACGTTCGACTACGGGCCGCCCAACATAGGCCTGGGATTCGTCGGGTTCGCGGTGGGATGCGCTTGGCTGCTGCTCGCGCCGGCCACCGCCCGCAGGCGGCGCGGTGAACGCGGATCGCCTGCGGTCGGTTAGGGTGGCGCGCATGGCCGGCTATGCGATCAAGCGGCTCGAGCACGTCCCCGATATGTTCGGCGACGACTACCCGGGGGAGATGCGCTTCCTCACCCAGCCGCTCGAGAACGAGCAGGTGGCCTTCACCTATCGCCGGATGACCCCCAAGACCGGTGGGAGGGGCAGCTACGGGCACCGCCACAAGACGCAGGAGGAGATCTACTTCCTGATCTCGGGCCGCGTTCAGTTCAAGCTCGACGACGACGTAGTGGACGTCGAAGGGGGCACCGCCGTCCGGGTGTCTCCGGAGGTGGCGCGCTCGATCTGGAACGACGGTCCAGACGACGCCGAGCTCGTGATCTGCTCGGTCCGCGTCGACGACCCGCAGGCCGACGCCGAGATCGTCGAGGACTTCTGGCCGGAGTGAGCGGCCTCTAGCCGGGCTCTGTTCGAGACGCTCATCCTCGGGAGCAACCGCCTGGCCGCTGCGGCGCGAGCGGCGGCGACTACCCGAGCGGCGCCGGCGCGCCGCGCAGCCGCGCCTCGGCCCGCTCCATCGCCCGCGCCCGGCGCTGCTCGCGCCACAGCGCGAGCGCGGCAGGTAAGGCGATGAGGGACAGGGCGGTGGCCCACCAGTAGGTGTGGCCGAAGGCGTCGGCGATCGGCCCGGCCACGTGGGCACGGGCGCCCGGCGGCACCGAGGCCACCGAGGCGCCGGCGCCGTGGCCGGTCGTCGGTCCGGGAAGGGCATGCCGGACCTCGCGCTGGAGCACGACGGCGAGCACGGCCACCCCCATCGAGCCGCCGATGCGCTGCACCACGTTGAGCATCGGGGTCGCCCGGGGCACCTGCCCGCGCTCGAGCAGCGCGAAGGCGCTGGCCATCGCCGGCATCATGGTGAAGCCGAGGCCGACCCCACGCCCGAGCAGCGCGAGCGACAGCAGCGCGTAGGAGGTGCTCGGCCCGACCTGGGTGAAGGGCAGCGTGGCGAGCGAGAGGATCAGGAGGCCGGCCACCACCACCGGGCCGCCGCCGACCCGGTCGGTCAACGGTCCCGAGCTGCGCATCGCCAAGGCGGCCCCGAGTCCCTGCGGGGCGAGCAGCAGCCCGGCGTCCAGCGCCGAGAGCCCTCGATCGCTCTGGTAGTAGAGCGGCAGCAGGAGCATCCCGCCGAAGAGCGCGGCGCCCACCAGGAAGACGGTGACCGCGGCGGCGCCGAACCCCCCGATTCGAACGAGCCGCACGTCGACCAGCGGGAAGGCGTGACGCCAGGCGTGGAGCACGAAGCCGGCGACGAGCATGAGGCCGGCAAGGAGGGGGAGCAGGACGTGCAGCGGGTCGAGCGAGCCGCGGGCTGCGACCTCGCTCAGGCCGTACACGCCCAGGGCGACGCCCGGGGAGAGAAGCAGCAGGCCGAGAACGTCGAGCCGGTCCGAGCCGGGGTGGGCGCCCTCGGCCCGGGCCGCCGGCATCAGGCGCGCGGCGAGGACGAGGCCGACCAGCCCGACCGGCAGGTTGACGTAGAAGATCCAGCGCCAGCTCAGGTTGGTGACGATCAGCCCGCCGATGACCGGGCCGAGCACCGGCGCTAGCAGCATCGGGACCCCGACGATGCTCATCACCCGCCCCATCCGCGCCGGACCCGCGGTCTGGGCCAGGGTGATCATCCCGATCGGCATGATCATGCCGCCGGCGAAGCCCTGTAGCACCCGGAAGCCGATCAGCGCGTTGGCGCTCGGGGCGAGCCCGCACAGGGCGCTCGTGGCCACGAACGCGCCGACCACGGTCGTCCACACCCGCTTCGGGCCGAAGCGCTCGGCCGCCCATCCGGTGAGCGGGATCACCGAGGCGAGCGCGAGCAGGTAGCCGGTGGCCACCCACTGGATCGTCTGGAGCGACGAGTGCAGCTCGCGCGAGAGGCTCTCGAGCGCGACGTTGACGATCGTCGTGTCGAGGATCGACATGATCGCCCCGGCGATCACCACCACGGCGACCGCGCGTACCTCGGCGGTCAGGTGGCGGGAACCGGCTTCCACGCGGAGGGGATACCCAGGACGCTAGCTCCAGACTCCGGCCCTCCACGATCGCTGGGCGGCCGCGCGCACTGGCGCCCCCAGTGGACGCTACGCGCCGTCGCGCAGGCGCCCCGCCCGGATGCGGGCGGCCAAGTCCCTCGACTCCTCGCGTATGAGCCGGCCGTCCTCGAGCTCGATCGCCGGCAGGAGCTTCTGGCCGGTCTTGGCGATGTAGTCCTTGCGCCGCCCGCGCGGGAAGATGGGGTGCTTGACCAGCTCGTGCTCCACCCCCGCCTCGTCGAGGGCCTTCTGGACCTGCCAGCAGGGGTGCGGGCCCTTGACCCACGTCCCGCTGCAGCGGTGCAGCTTCACGGTCATGCTCGGTCCTTCCCTCTTGAGCCTCGCCGAGGTTTGACGCCGCGGGCGGCCGAGTTCTTCCCGGCGCTACGGGCGCCGGCCGAGGTAGAGCCGGACGTTCCGGTCGAGCGGTCCGCCGGCGTCGCCGGCCGGCCGGCCGCCCTGGGCGTCGAGGTAGGCGAGCTCGCGCGCGGTGTCGGCGAGCCGGTCCCCGGGCCAGGTGTCGAGCATCCAGGTCTCGAGCGCGACCCCGCCGTCCGCGGTGCGGACCAGCGCGAGGGCCCGCGCCTGCTGGGGATAGTCGGCGAGCGAGGCGGTCTGGATCATCCAGTAGCCGCCGGCCGGCGATTGCCGCGGTGCAATCGCGTTGTGGTGCGTGTCGCCGGCCACCGTCGCAACCACGCGCGGGTCGCGGTCGAGCTGGGACAGGATCTGCTCTCCGCCGGCGACGCTGGTCAGCGGCTGGTGGGAGAACACGATCACGAACCGCCGCCCGGCGGCCCGCAGCTCTCGGCGCAGCCACCAGAGCTGCCCCGGGTGGACCACACCGCCTCCGCCGGCGGCCCGGCGGATGGTGTCGAGAACGATCCTGCGCACCGAGCGGCCGACGTCGAACGTGTAGTCGAGCAGCGGACCGCGACCGCCGGTGCCGCTCGTGGCGCGTAGCCGGGCGACCACCGCCGCGCTCGGGAGCTCGCGCCTCCGGGGATCGGGCGGGACGCCGATCACCGTGCCGGGAAGCTCGCCGGCCGCGAGGCGATCCACCAGCCCCAGCGCCCGCTCGCTTCGGGGGATGCGCACGTAGGGATCGAGGCTGACCATCAGCCGCCGCCCCACCGCGGCGGCCTGCGTGCCCGGGGTGGCGGGGATCTCGCCCTGGACCAGCACGTCGTGGTTACCCAGCACCGGAAGCCACGGCGCCCGCAGGCCGGGCGAGCGGAACGGTCGCACGGCGGCGGAGAGCAGCCCCGGGTGGCGGGGGGCGTCGACGCCCGGGCGGTAGTAGAAGGGGTCCGGGTTCGAGGAGGCCTGCACGCCGTCGTAGCCGCGAGCCCCGCTGTCCGGGTCCACGCGCCCGCCGCGCAGCACCGCGAGCGCGGCGTCGAGCTCGTTCTGCTGATCGTTGTCGATCAGGTCGCCGCTGTCGACCACGGCCTCGGGGTGCAGCGCGTCGATCGAGCGAACGGCGGCGGCCAGGACCTGGCTGCTGAGGGCCTCCTGGGGCCGGAAGGTCGACGTGAACGGCTCTCCCAGGCGGTTGAGGAACGGCACGCGAGCGGGCGACTGGGCGTCGCGGACGTGGGCGTCTGTGAACTGCGCGAGCAGCGCCAGCCGCGCCACCGCGCGGGAGGGAGGCGCGAGCTCGGTCCGGCCGCGAAGCGGCTCGCCCGCCGCCCGCTCGAGCCGGCCGTCGCCGTCGCGGTCGGTGTAGCGGGCCTCGAGCGTCGAGCCGGTCCCGGGGCGCGCGTCGCCGCAGCCGACGAGCGCCCAGGCGACGAGGATCGCGGCGATCGCGGCGAGTGTCCGCACTACTCCTCCCTCAACCCGACGATCACCGGCTCGCGTTCGAGCCGCCGCGCGGCCAGCAGCGCGGCGAGCAAGGAGATCAGGAGCAGCCCGATCCAGACGACCGCGGTCGCCCCCGGCGCGGAGCCGAGCTCGAGGGGCGCGTACCCGGCCGCCAGACGCGCCACGGCCGGCCCGAGCACGAGGCGCTCGAGCGCAGTGCCGATCAGGGCCGCCGGGGCGGCGACCGCGGCGGCCGCTCCGGCGAGCACCAGGGCGAGGCTCCACCGCCGCGCGCCGAGCGCTCGCAGCGTGGCCATCGTCGATCGCCGCTCGAGCGTCGTGACCGAGAGGGTCTGGACCAGCAGGTAGAGGCAGACGCCGCCCTCGAGGAAGGCGACCACCCGCAGCAGGTGGCCCAGCACGCCGAGGAAGCCGGCGGTGTGGGCGGTGGCTCCGCCCGCGGCCTCTGGTGCGGCGCCCATCGCGGATAGCTCGCGGCGAACCGCGCCCTCACCCGCCCCCGGCTTCAGGCGCACGGCGAGGCTCGAGTCGAGGTACGGGTCGGCTCCGAGCAGCCGAGCGGGACGGACGTAGGCCAGGCGGCCGTCGTCCTGGACCGCGCGGACCGTGCCCACCACGCGGAACCGGACCTCGCGACCGCTCGGCAGCCCGACCGCCAGCGTGCCGCCCACCCCGACGCCGAGCGCGTCCGCCAGGCCGGTCCCGACCTCGGCCTCGCCGTCGCCGCGCACGCGGCGGCCGGACGCGAGCGGCGGCGCCTCGAAGCGGGTGTGGTCGCCCGGAAACGCCACCAGGTTGACCGGCTCGCCGAGCGCGAAGGAGTCCGCCCCCTGCACTTCATAGCGCGGGGCGGCGGCCGCCACCCCGGGAAGGTGGCGAACGGCGGCGGCCCGGGCGGGCGGGAGCTGGGCGGTCAGCTGGTAACGGCGTCCGATCGCTCCCGGGTCGTTCTCGAGGCGGAGTAGCAGCGACGCCAGCGCCAGCAGCAGCAGCACCACCGCGGCCGCGACCGACAGGACGCCGGCGGTCGCCGCGGCCCGGGCGCGGCGG